>CASEOA010000022.1 GCA_949289455.1 uncultured Eubacteriales bacterium | reverse complement strand
CTATCTGGACTACTACAATAACCAACGTATTAAGGCAAAGCTAAAGGGCTTGCCGCCTGCAATTCACAGACAGCAAGCCCTTTCGGCTGCTTAAACAATTTTTGCCTTCAAATATTGTCTAACTTTTTGGGGTCATTTCACTTTTGTCGCGGCGGGCCCCTTCGGGGTCCTATTCCTCCAGGTCGGCGGGCAGGAAGGCCTGGTAGGGCAGCACGGTGGAGAGCTCCACCATCAGATCGGAGAAGCCCCCCTCCCGGTCACAGTTGACCCTGGGCGTACGCAGCAGGCCGCTCTCCTCCGGCGGCTTCAGGGGGAGGGACACCACCGCCCGGCACCCCCGCTCCTCCCGCTGCTCAAAGACGATGGCGCCGCCGTGGCGCCCGGCGATCCGCCGGGCCACCCGCAGGCCCAGCCCCAGGCCGTCGGGCCGGTCCAGCAGGCCCGGTTCCTCCGCCTCCCGGGAACCCAGGCCGGGGCCGTTGTCCCATACGGTGAGGACCGCCCGGCCCTCCCGTACCGCCAGCCGCAGGCCGGCGCTTCCCCCCTGGCCGGCGGCCTTGAAGGCGTTGGAGAAGAGGCACAGCAGCATCCGCCGCAGCAGGACGTCGCTGCCGCAGGTGATAAGGGAGCCCACCTCCTCTTCATAGGAAAAGCTCAGTCCCGCCTGCCGGGCCAGCCCCTCCACCTGACGGCAGAGGGTACGGCACAGCCCCGCCAGATCCAGGCTGGACTGCTCCGCCGGCAGCTCCTCCTCGGGCAGCTGGAGGAATTCCAGGTTCCCCACCATGCGCATCATCCGGTACAGGCTCTGGTGGAGGATAGCCAGGTAGGGCTCGTACTGGGGCCCGGCCTTCTCCCGCACCACCGGAGTGAGCAGCTGGGCCGCCGCCGCCAGGTTGTTCATCTGCTCCCGGAACTGCTCCACCACCAGCAGCCCCAGGTCCTCTGAAACGGGCTCCATCCCTTTCCCTCCCTTTTTCCGCTGCCGCGGAGGTAAATTCGGTCTCAGTATACCAAATTTCTTCTTAAATCACAAGGAACATTGTCGAATTATGTCGAAACTGCCACGTTTACCGATACGGCTGTCTGAAATTTATACAGTTTCCCCACTAAGTTTTGCATTTTTCCTCTTTTCATTCCAGTCAGATTAGTCTATAATGTATTCGCGCCAAACAAATGAAGTCAAGAATCCATTTAGAACAAAAGGAGAGATTCATTATGGGCATTAAAGTTGGTATCAATGGTTTTGGTCGGATCGGCCGTCTGGTGTTCCGCGCCGGCATCAATCGCTCCGACATCGAGTTCGTGGGCATCAACGATCCCTTCATGACCCCCGACTACATGGCTTATATGCTCCGTTACGATACCATGCATGGCCAGTTCGACGGCACCATCGAGTACACCGATGACGCCATCATTGTCAACGGCAAGACCGTGAAGTTCTTCGCCTGCATGGACCCCAAGGACATCCCCTGGGGCGAGGTTGGTGCTGAGTACGTTGTGGAGTCCACCGGCGTGTTCCTGACTCAGGAGAAGGCCCAGGCTCACATCGACGCCGGCGCCAAGAAGGTCGTCATGTCCGCTCCTTCCAAGGACTCCACCCCCATGTTCGTCATGGGCGTGAACCAGGACAAGTACACCTCCGACATGAACTTCGTGTCCAACGCCTCCTGCACCACCAACTGCCTGGCTCCTATCGCCAAGGTTCTGCACGACAACTGGGGCATCACCGATGGCCTGATGACCACCGTGCACTCCACCACCGCCACCCAGAAGACCGTTGACGGCCCCTCCAAGAAGGATTGGCGCGGCGGTCGTGCCGCTGCCGGCAACATCATTCCCTCCTCCACCGGCGCCGCCAAGGCCGTGGGCAAGGTTATCCCCGAGCTGAACGGCAAGCTGACCGGTATGTCCATGCGTGTTCCCACCCTGGACGTGTCCGTTGTTGACCTGACCGTCAACCTGGCCAAGCCCGCCAAGTACGACGAGATCTGCGCCGCCATGAAGAAGGCCTCCGAGGGCGAGCTGAAGGGCATCCTGGGCTACACCGAGGACGCCGTTGTCTCCTCCGACTTCCTGGGCGACTCCCGCACCTCCATCTTCGACGCCGGCGCCGGCATCGCTCTGACCGACACCTTCGTGAAGGTCGTGTCCTGGTACGACAACGAGTGGGGTTACTCCAACAAGGTCCTGGACCTCATCGCTCATATGTATTCCGTGGACCACAAGTAAGTTCCTCTCAAATGGCTCCGGCCTTTGAGCACACTTGCTGAAACACAAAAAAGCGCTCCGTTTCCGGCTCAGCCGGAAACGGAGCGCTTTTTTCAGCGTGTCAAAAACCTTATCTCAGAGGGCCGTCCCCCGCAGGCACAAGCGCCCCCAGCATGGGCTCGAACTGGACTCCCTCCAGAGGCGGGGCGCCCAGAGCCAGGGTGTGGGCCACGCACCGCTGCACAAAATCCACCGCCCGGGCCACGCCCTCCGGCAGGGGTTCCCCCCGCATCAAAGCGCCCAGCAGCACGCTGGCGAACAGGTCCCCGGTGCCGGGGAAATGGGCGGGCTCCTGGTGGGCCATGGCAAAGCCGGTCTGGCCGGTGGCCCGGTCAAAGTATCCGGCCCCCACCTGGCCCTCCGCCAGGCTCACCCCGGTGAGCACCACCGAGCGTTTTCCCCTCAGGCTCAGCCGCTCCAGCCAGCTCCGGACACCCGCCTCCCCGGCGGGCAGGTTGGCGTAGTCCTCCCCCAGCAGCAGGGCGGCCTCCGTCCAGTTGGGGGTGATGCAGTCGGCCTGGGCGGCCAGCTCCCCCATACGGGCACACAACTGAGGGGTGCAGGTGCGGTAGGGCTTGCCGTTGTCCCCCATCACCGGGTCCACCAGCACCACCGTGTCCTCCCGACGGAACTGCTCATAAAACCGCCCAATCAGCTCGATCTGCCGGGCGGAACCCAGAAAGCCGCTGTAGATGGCGTCAAAGGCAACCCCCAGTTCTTTCCAGTGAGCAATGGTGCGCTCCATCTGGCCGGTAAGGTCCAGAAACACGCTGTGCTCGCTGGGGGGAAAAGCGGTGTGGGCGGACAGGCTGGCGGTGATAAGAGGGCAGCACTGGCTCCCCATGGCGGCCAGTACGGGGAGCACCACCGTCAGGGAGCAGCGCCCAAATCCTGAAATATCCTGAATGGCGGCAATCCGCGGTGCCCGAACCATCATAAGCCATCTCCTTCGCTGTGGTCTGTATCTCCAAGTATTATACCTTCTGCCGCCCGCCGCCGCAACCCCGCCCTTTTTCCCGGGAGAATTGACATTTTGCCCCGCAGATGCTAAACTGGTATTTACCCATGCGGGCATGATGGAATTGGTAGACATGCGAGATTTAGGTTCTCGTGTCGAGAGACGTTGGGGTTCGAGTCCCCATGCCCGCACCAAGCCGGAGCAAACGGGGCTGCTGCGAACTTACGCAGCAGCCCCGTTTTTGTGGTCTCCAGCATCCGGCGCTTACTTCTTGGGCCAAAAGGCGGGACAGGGCCCGCCGTAGAGCACGTGGCCCGGCTTGCGCAAAAACTGTCCGCAGACCGTCATATCCTCCGCCATGCGATACCGGCACCCGGCGCACACCAGCTCGTTCTCGTCGGCAGGCTCCAGGTGGATGTCGTTCCAGTAGGCCTCCCGGTTGGGGGTGGGGGGCATGGGCAGTTCTTCCTCCTCCGGCGCCTCTTCTATGAAGGCGGACTGGGTGGCGGTAATGTAGGAGCGCACCGACCGGGTGGGCGCCAGCTCGGGGAAGAAGTGGCGGAGCAGCTCCGCCCGCTCCCGGTTGAGCTGGTTCAGGTCCATGTGGAAATCCACGGCCATGTTGGCGAAAAACTGGTCGGCCTCCTGGCGGATGATCTGCTGATTTTTGGCCCGCTGGGCCTGAATCTGCTGTTGTTGTTGTTCCGTAAGCGGTATAGGGGCACCTCCGTACCAAACTGTGTCATACCTGTCTTGCGGATATTATAGCATAGGCCGGCAGTTCTGAATGAAAGGTTTGCTAAAGTCTGTTCAAAAGCCCGACCCCTACGGCCTCAGCGGTTACGGGCTCCGCCGGGCCGGCGGAGGGCCCGCCGGGCCAGAGCCCCGCCGGTGAGGTCGGCCAGCAGCCAGCCGATGGGGATGGCCCACCAGATGGCCCACACCCCCACCCAGGGCGCCCAGGCATAGGCCAGCGCCACCCGGGTGCCCAGGGAGATCACGGTGAGCAGCAGGGAGATTTTGGGCCGCTCCACCGCCCGGAAGTAGCCGTACAGCAGGAAGAGGATGCCGATGCCGGCGTAGCAGGCCCCCTCGATGCGGAGATACTGCACCCCTACGGCCAGGGCCTGGATCTCATGGGGCTGGATGAACAGGGAGATCAGCCGGGGGGCCAGCAGCCAGACCGCCCCGGAGATCAGCAGGCAGAAGCACAGCGTCAGGATGACGGCGCTGCGGGTGCCGGAGCGAATGCGGTCCTGCTTCCCGGCGCCGTGATTCTGGGAGACGAAGATGGAGTAGGCGTTGCCGAACTCCTGGACCGGCATATAGGCCAGGGTGTCGATCTTGACGCCGGCGGCAAAGGCGGCCATCACCGCGGTGCCGAAGCTGTTGACCAGGCCCTGGACCATCAGGATGCCGAAGTTCATCACCGACTGCTGGGCGCCGGTGGCCGCCGAGTAGGTCAGGATGGTGCGCAAGGCGTCCCTGCGCACCCGCAGCCCCCGGTCGGGGCGGAGCAGGGGCTCCCGCAGCAGGCCGTAGACCCCCAGGCCCACCCCGGCTGTCAGCTGGGCAAGGACGGTGGCCTCCGCCGCGCCGGCCACCCCCCGCCGGAGCACAGCCACAAACAGCACGTCCAGCCCGATGTTCAGCAGGGTGCTGAACCCCAGAAAGAGGAGTGGGGCCACCGAATTGCCCACAGCCCGGAGAAAAAACGCCGCAAAATTATAGAGGAAGAGGAAGGGCAGCCCGGCCAGGATCACCCGCACATAGGCGTACATCATGTCGTAGACGTCAGCGGGCGTGCGCATCCACCCCAGGATGGTGTGGAGCAGCCCGTAGGAGGCCGCCGTCAGCACCGCCGTGATGGCCAGAATGAGCACAAAGGCGGAGCCCAGCAGCTCCCGCAGCCGTGCATAGTCCTCCTGCCCCCGGCTGATGGAAAACAGCGCCCCCGCCCCCATGCACATCCCCAGGATGAGAGATGTGAGGAAGGTCATCAGCGTGTAGGCGCTCCCCACTGCCCCCAGGGCGCCGGTGCCCAGATAGGCGCCTACAATCCAGGTGTCCGCCAGGTTGTAGCACTGCTGCAAAACGTTGCCCAAAATCATGGGCACCGCAAAGCACAGCATGGTTTTTGTCACCGATCCGGTTGTCAGATCCCGCTTCATAGCCTCGCTCCTCATGGGTTTGAACGTCCCTATTTTCTGACGGCCCATCGGCCTCGCCGCCATCCGCTCCAGTATACCCTCCATTTCGTCCGGCGGCAAGAGGGGCCGTCTTTCCCCCCGGAGACAGGGCAAGAACCGCCAGTCCCGCAAAAATTCCGGCGGACCCCAGCCATTGTCCCCATCCTGTGCTATAATAGGGTCTGCCCGATCCATCGCGATGTTTCCGGGACAGGCGCTCCCTGCCCCGCCAATCCTATCATCCCCTGTCAGGAGGCCATTGCCATGAACACCTTGCACGCTCTGCTGCGCTATCTGGAGCACAGCCCCAGCCCCTACCACGCCGCCGCCAACGCCGCTGCCCTGCTGGAGGAGGCCGGCTTTACCCGCCTGGAGGAGTGCGCTCCCTGGGCGGTGGTCCCCGGCGGGCGGTACTACACCACCCGCAATCAGAGCAGCCTCATCGCCTTCCGGCTGCCGGCGGAGCCCCTCACCGGCTGGCGCATGACGGCGGCCCACAGCGACTGCCCCACCTTTTATATCAAAAAAGACAGCCTGGAGGGGGACAAGGCCTACCTCCGCCTGTCCACCGAGGGCTACGGCGGCATGATCTGTTCCTCCTGGCTGGACCGCCCCCTGACGGTGGCCGGGCGGGTGATCCTGTCCACCGGCACAGGGGTGGAGAGCCGGCTGGTCTATCTGGACCGGGACCTGCTCACCATCCCCAGTCTGGCCATTCACCAGCAGCGGGACGTGAACAGGGGTCATGAGTACAACCCCCAGAAGGACATGCAGCCCCTCTACGGTCTGGCGGGTGCCCCCTCTCTCACCGCCCTGCTGGCGGAGGAGGCGGAGGTAAGCCCTGACGCCATCCTGTCCGCCGATCTGGTGCTGGCCCCCCGGCAGAAGCCGGTGGTGCTGGGGGCGGCGGGGGAATTCTTCCAGTCCCCCCGCATCGACGACCTGGCCTGCGCCTACGCCACCCTGGAGGGCTTCCTTGCCGCCGCACCCTGCCCCGGGGTGGGGCAGATCTACTGCCTCTTCGACAACGAGGAGGTGGGCAGCGGCACCCGGCAGGGGGCTCTCAGCTCCTTCCTGCCCGACGTGCTGGCCCGGGCGGCCTGCTGCCTGGGGCTGGACCGCCAACAGGAGCGGCAGGCCCTGGCGGGCAGCATGCTGCTCAGCGCCGACAACGGCCACGCCGTCCACCCCAACTTCCCCGAAAAAGCCGACCCGGCCAACAGGGTCTACCCCAACGGCGGGGTGGTGGTCAAGCTGTCGGCCAACCAGAAGTACACCACCACCGGCCTCACCGCCGGGCTGTTCCAGGCCATCTGCCGACGGGCGGAGGTGCCGGTGCAGGTGTTTGCCAACCGGGCGGACGAGGCGGGGGGCTCCACCCTGGGCAACCTGCTCAGCCACGCCGTCTCCATCCCCATGGTGGACATCGGCATGGCCCAGCTGGCCATGCACTCCGCCGTGGAGACCGCCGGCAGCATGGACCCGGACTACATGGCCCGGGCCTGCGCCGCCTTCTTCCAGACCCCCTTCCGGCTCACCGCCGACGGACACTATCAATTCCTCTGAGCAGCAGCGGACCGCCCGGTCCGCTGTTTTTTTGCCCTTCCCCCGCCCCAGGGTTGTGGCCCGGGGCTTTTCATGCTATAATGTGACATAATACCTGAAATCACCCGAATTTTTCAACGGCCTTCGTACTTTTCTGCCAAAATTGGGGAGGTGGAGCAGAATGTCCGGCGTCCGGCTGGAGCATGTGTCCCGGGAATACACCATGGGCAAAACCGTCATCAAGGCGGTGGACGACATCAGCTTTGCCATCCCGGAGGGCAAGTACACCATCATCCTGGGGGCCAGCGGGGCGGGCAAATCCACGGTGCTCAACATTTTGGGCGGCATGGACTCCCCCACCGGCGGCAAGGTCTTTGTGAACGAGAAGGAGATCTCCAGCTTTGACAAGCGCCAGCTCACCCAATACCGCCGGGAGAGCATCGGCTTTGTGTTCCAGTTTTACAACCTGATGCCCAACCTGACGGTGGAGGAAAATGTGGAGCTGGCCAGCCAGATCTGCAAAAACCCTCTGGACACCCGGGAGGTGCTGCGGATGGTGGGGCTGGACGACCGGCGGCGGAATTTTCCCGCCCAGTGCTCCGGCGGCGAGCAGCAGCGGGGGGCCATCGCCCGGGCCCTGGCCAAGAACCCCGACGTGCTGCTGTGCGACGAACCCACCGGCGCCCTGGACTATGTGACAGGCAAGGCCATCCTGGCCCTGCTGTACGACCTGTGCCGCCAGAGCAAAAAGACGGTGGTGGTGGTCACCCACAACGGGGCCCTGGCCCCCACCGGCGACGTGGTCATCCGCATGAAGAGCGGGAAAATCGAATCTTTCACCGAAAACCCCCACCCGACGCCGGTACAGGAGCTGGAGTGGTAGCATGATCTGGAAGAATTTTTTCCGGGACCTGCGGCGCACCGCCTCCCGGCTCATCTCGGTGAGCATCATCACCATGATCGCCGTGGTGGTGTACACCGGCCTCAGCGGCATCATCTACAACGTGGATCTGATTATGGGGGACTACTACGCCGCCCAGAACGCGGCGGATTACTGGATCACCGGCACGGGGCTGGACCTGGCCGACTGCCGGGACCTGTCCGGTCTGGAGGGGGTCACCGGGGTGCAGCCCCGGGTGGTGCTGGACGGGGAGGACCGGTACGACAGCAATCTGACCCTCACCCTCTACGGCGTCCCCGACTTTTCCATCAACACCCCCTACATCGTGGCGGGCCGGCTGCCCCAGAACAGCCGGGAGATCTTCCTCAGCGACCAGTACGCCGCCGCCCAGGGGCTGGAGGTGGGGGACTGGTACGAGCTCACCCTCACCGGCCTGGGCATCCATCTGCGGCTGCAGATCTGCGGCCTGGGAAAGGACCCGGAGTGCCTGTACAACGTCAACGCCACCAATCCCTCCCCCGACCTGTCCCGGTTCGGCTTCGCCTACATGGACGAGGAGGTGCTGGCCGATGTGATGGGGGCCCACCGGTACAACCAGATCTGCGTCACCACGACGGAAGACCTGTCCGCCTCCGCCTTCCGCTCCGCCGTGGACGGGGCCCTGGGCAGCAAGGTGGTCAACATCCTGGCCCTGAAGGACAACCAGCCCGCCTATTCCCTCATGGAGGCCAAGAACAACCTGACCCCCATCCTCACCTTTTTCCCCACCCTGTTCTTCCTGTGCGCCGTGCTGATGATGGTGAGCACCATGAACCGCCTCATCGAAAACGCCCGGATGGACATCGGCACCTTCAAGGCCCTGGGCTATTACGACAGCACCATTTTGGGCTATTACCTGCTCCACGCCCTGCTGGTGGTGGTCATCGGCTTCCCCATCGGAGCGGTGCTGGGGAAATACATCTCCGCCCTCATCGTGTGGACCATCGCCACCGGCTGCGACCTGCCCCCCTATACCATTGTCCACGACTTCACCGCCTGGGGCCAGGCCGCCGGGCTCACCGCCCTGTGCTGCCTGGGCAGCGCCTGGCTGGTGGCCCGCTCCCTGCTGAAGGAGAGTCCCGCCCAGTGTATGCGGCCCAAGCCCCCCAAAAACGCCAAGACGGTGCTGCTGGAGCGGATCGGCCCCCTGTGGCGGCGGCTGGGCTTCAATGCCAAGTACATCATCCGCAACACCTTCCGCAACAAGGTGCGGATGCTCACCTGCGTGGTGGGCATCGCCTTCTGCATGGCCCTGGTGTTCATGGCCTTCGCCATCAAGGACTCCATGGACACCTACTCCGCCGCCCTGGCCCGGAACCAGAACAGCTACGACGTGATGGTGGATCTGAACACCGGGGTGACCGAGGGGCAGTACAGCCGGCTCACCACCGCCCCGGGGGTGACCGCCGCCGAGCTGGAGATGGTCACCACCTGCTGGCTGTACACCTTTGACCAGCGCTCCACCACCACCCTGACGGTGAGCGAGGACGTGGTCTCCCTCCACCTGTACGACCCCTATGCCGACGCCCCCCTGGCCCTGCCGGAGGACGGGCTGGTGCTGGAGCAGCTGCTGGCGGAGGAGCTGGGGGTGGAGGAGGGGGACACCCTCACCCTCCGGTTCACCGGGGACAACCGGTACTACACTTTAAAGGTGGCCCAGGTCAACCGCTGCGTCAGCGGGGCCTATGTGAGCCGCAGCCTGTGGCGGAGCCTGGGGAAGGCCTACACCCCCACCGCCGCCTACCTCACCGCCCGGGACCCGGAGGCCCTGGAGACCCGCCTGGACCGGTACGACTTTGTGGACGGCTGGCAGGACCGGGAGACCGTCACCCGGGCGGCGGTGGACAAGATGAACAACACCTCCATGGTGGTGTACATCCTCATCGTGTTCGGCGGCGGGCTGGCCTGCATCGTCATTTACAACCTGGGTATCATGAGCTTTTTTGAACAGATCCGCAGCCTGGCCACCCTGATGGTGCTGGGCTTCCACGACCGGGAGATCAAGCGGCTCCAGCTCAGCGAGAACCTGATCTTTGCTGTGGCCGGGGTGGTATGCGGCATCCCCCTGGGCATCGCCCTGGACCGGTTCCTCATCCTGTCCATCACCGCCATGCCCCTCCAGGTGGTCATCACCCCCACGGCGGTGGGGCTGGCCTGCGGGGTGACCATGGCCTTTGCCCTGGGGGTCAACCGGATCATCGGCCGAAAAATGCGGGAGATCGACATGCTGGGCGCGCTGAAAAGCGTGGAGTAACATTGGGAGGTATTTTGCCATGAAACGAATGGGTTGGCGGCTGACCGCCCTGGCCATGATCCCGGCCCTCCTGCTGTTGGGGGGCTGCTCCGGCGGGAATGAGGAGGACGGCCGCACCGTCCACCCCGATGTGGGCCCGGTAGAGTACCGGGTGGAGGATACGGGCACCGTGGCCTATCAGGACAACTATACTATCGTGCCCACGGTGGGGGGCACGGTGCTGACCTGCGACATTGCCGAGGGGGACACGGTGACCGCCGGGCAGGTGCTGTACACCATCGACTCTCAGGGGCTGGAGGATCAGATTACCCAGGCCCAGCTGGGGGTGGACAGCGCCGCCATCGAGCAGAGCCAGGCCCAGACCGCCCTGAACCAGGCCAACGTCCAGCTCAACCAGGCCAAGATCGACCTGGATCAGGCCCAGATCGGCCTGGAGCAGGCCCAGAACAGCCTGGAGCAGGCCAACGTGGACCTGACCCAGGCCCAGTCCTCCCGGGATCAGGCCAACACCGCCCTGGCCCAGGCCAACAACGGCCTGACCCAGGCCCAGACCGCCCTGAAGCAGGCCCAGACCGCCTGCGACGACCTGACCATCCGCTGCTACACCACCGGCTCGGTGACCGCCGTTAACGTCCACGTGGGAGACTACGTCACCGCCGGGGCCCCGGTGGCCCAGGTGGTGGACAACAGCACCCTGAAACTGGTGGTCCCCTTCTCTCTGGCGGACGCCGCCGGCATAACCGCCGGTTCCCAGGCCGTCATCTCCTTCCCCGGCCGGGCGGACACCCTCACCGGCACGGTGGTGCAGGTTTACGCGGGCACGGTGGCCCTGTCGGGCAGCCGGACGGGCCGCAATGTGGAGATCTCCCTGCGCAACCCGGGCACCCTGTCCAGCGGCGACACCGCCACCGCCTCGGTGGGGAGCGCGGTATGCATGGAGGCGGGCGCCCTGTCCAACGCCACCGAACAGACCATCTATTCCGGCCAGTCCGGCCAGGTGCTCACCCTGTCCATCTATGAGGGGGGCGGCGTGACCGCCGGCCAGACGGTGATGACCCTGAAAAACGACAGCCTGACCAACGCGGTGGAAAACGCCCAGCTCCAGGTGGAAAACGCCCAGCTGCAAGTGGATACCGCCCGGATTCAGGTGGACACCGCCCAGAGCCAGATCGACAACGCCCAGCTCCAGGTGAACAATGCCCAGCTCCAGGTGAACACCGCTCAGAACCAGGTGAACACCGCCCAGCTCCAGGTAAACACCACCGGCCTCCAGGTGGAGACCGCCCAGGGCCAGCTCAGCGCCGCCCAGGTGCAGGTGCGCTCCGCCCAGGCCAGCCTGGACCAGCTCACCCGCCAGCGGGAGGACTACACCATTACAGCCCCGGTGGACGGCACCATCCTCTCCCGCTCCATGAAGGAGGGGGACCTGGCCTCCGCCGGCACCCCTATGGCGGTGGTGGCTCAGCCGGAGGCCCTGTGCGTCCACGCCACCATTGATGAGCAGTACATCGACCGGGTGGGCACCGGCCAGACGGTGGAAGTCACCTTCACCACCGACACCGGGGAGGAGAACACCTATACCGGCGCCGTCCGCCGGGTGGAGGACACCGGCGTCACCTCCGGCGGGGTCACCGACTACACGGTGGAGATCGAGCTGGAAAGTGTGGAGGGCCTGCGGGACGGCATGAATGTGTGGGTGTCCATCCTCACCTCGGTGAAGGAGGACTGCCTGCGGCTGCCGGTGCGGGCGGTGGACGGGGATACCGTCCAGCGGGTGACCGAAACCGGGGAGCCAGAGACCGTCACCGTGGAGACCGGGGTGTGGGGCAGTTCCTATGTGGAGATCCTCTCCGGGGTCACTGAGGCGGACACCATCCTGCTGCCGTAAACAGAAAGCGCCTGCCGCGGCTGCGGCAGGCGTTTTCTGTTCTTCGGACGTCAATCCAGGCTCCATTCCCCCTGGCAGCTATTCACAAAGGCGGCGGCCTGCTCCGGGTCCAGGCCCTTGATGTTATAAGTGACGGCCACCGTGGGTTCCCCGTTGCGCACATAGTGGACGGTGAAGGACTCATACCGCCAGCCCGGAGTGTCCCCCTGGTCGTCGTCCACATAGCGGCCGAACCGCTGCTCCAGGGCTTGGGGGGTGATCTCGTCGGGCAGCACGTCGGTGTCCAGCTGCACGTCGGTGTGGTTGGCCAGCAGCAGGGCCGCCTTCACGCTGACAGTGTCATACCCCCGGTACCACAGCACACTGAGCCAGTCCTCCATCTCGTCAAACCGCCAGTGGGCGCTCTCGAAGGTGAAGTCCTCCGGCAGGGCCGCCGGGTCGGGCAGATAGGCGGCCAGCTCCTCCTGGTAGGCTTCCCCCAGGGTGAGGGCCCCGCTGCCGTACAGCCGGCCGGTGGCCAGGTCCATATGCTGCCCGTCGGAGGCGGTCAGGCAGTCGGCGGTAAAGTTCCCCTGCTGGCCCACCGCCAGGCTGACCAGCACGGGGCCCATGTCCTGGTCGGGCCCGGTGTACTCCATCTCCATCCCCATGGTGCCGTCAAAACAGTGGGCATGGTATAAATACTCCTTGTCCCCATCCCCATCCCGGTCATAATAGAGAGAATACGTGGTCACATTCGCCGACTGGGCGGCGGCGTCGGCGTAGATCAGGTCGATAAAGGGCTCCCGGCCGGGCCACAGCGCCAGCCGCAGCGTCTCCTCCCCCCGCTGGCCCACAATGTCGATCCGCAGGGGGTTCCCCTCCCCGTCGTAGATCACCTGGCCGTCCAGGCCGAAGCCGGTCCAGTTCAGCACCCAGGGCACCTCATCGGTGCCCCCCAGCACGGAGATGATCTCCTGGGCGCTCAGCCGCTCCATGAACCATCCCTCCGGGTAGGCGTAGTCCCCCGCCAGGGCCTGGGAGCCAGTGCAGTCGGGAAATTCATAGGTGGTCACACAGGGGAAGCTGTGCATCTGGCCCTCCCAGGGGTCGGCCACCGTCAGGGTGTGGCCGCTCTCCTGGACGGGCTGGGTGACGGCGGGAGTGGCGGCCACACCCGCCGTTGGGTCGGCCTCCGCCGGGGCCCTCCCCTGCCACAGCTGCCAGCCCCCCACCGCCGCCACCAGGCAGCAGGCCGCCAGGGCCCCCAGAGCCAGGCCGGAATGGGGCCGCCGGGTTTTTTCCCCCGCCAGCACCTTGTCCGCCAGCTCCGCCGGGGCGGTGACCCGGCTCATATAGTTGCGATATCGGTTCATTCCAGTTCTCCTTTCAGCAGGTCCCCCAGCTTTGCCCGGGCCCGGGACAGCCGGGAGCGGACGGTACCCTCCCGCCAGCCGGTCATCTCGGCAATCTCGGCGGTCTGGTACCCCTCGTAGTAGTAGAGGTGGAGCACCGCCCGGTCCTTGGCGGGCAGGGCCATGATGCTCTCCAGCAGGCTCTCCTCCTCCGGCCCGGCGGCGGGATAGGTGTCCAGCAGCGGGGCGGTCCGCCGCCGCCAGGGGGCGCGCAGGCGGCTCTTGCAGCCGTTCACCGTTACCCGCAGCAGCCAGGCCTTCTCATGGGCGGGGCTCTCAAAGCATGGGTCTTTTTCCAGGCAGCGGAGGAATGCGTCCTGTACTGCGTCCTCCGCCTCGTGGGCGTCCCCCAGAATGGCCAGGGCCGCCCGGTACAAGGTGTTCTGATGGGTGTAGATCAGCGTTTCCAACCGGTTGGGGTCCATTCTCCCTCCCCCTTTCACCCTATATACGTTTCAGGGGGCCCGTATGCTGCGCCCCCTTCCAAAAAAACCGGATCGACTTCCATTGTCACTCCGGCAAACTCTATGCTATAATTCTATCATAACAGCAAGCGATGAAGGAGAAATTACACCATGTCTGAACAGAAGGACCTGCGCCTGGCGGTGCTCATCGACGCGGACAACGCGCCCCGCTCCGCCCTGGGGGACATCATGGCGGAGGTGGCGGTGTATGGCAACCCCACCATCAAGCGGATCTACGGGGACTGGACCACCCCCAACCTGGCCTCCTGGAAGGGTCCCCTGCTGGAGAACGCCATTACCCCCGTCCAGCAGTACAGCTACACCACCGGCAAGAACGCCACCGACTCGGCCATGATCATCGACGCCATGGACATCCTGTACACCGGCGAGGTGGACGGCTTTGTGCTGGTGAGCAGCGACAGCGACTTCACCCGCCTGGCGGTGCGGCTGCGGGAGGCTGGAAAAAAGGTGTACGGCATGGGGGAGCGCAAGACCCCCAACCCCTTCATTGTGGCCTGCGACAAGTTTGTCTACATCGAGGTCATCCGGGCTGCGGCGGAGCAGGCCCGGGCGGAGGAGGAAAAGGCGGAAAAGCCCAAAGCGCAAAAGGCCGCCCAGAAGAAGGCCGCTCCCGCCCAAAATCAGGAGAACGACCACCGGGTACCCAAAAGCGTGGTCAAGCTCATCGCCGAGTCGGTGGACACCATCGCCGACGAGGACGGCTATGCCTCCCTGGGTGAGCTGGGCAACCTGCTGGTGAAGAAGCAGCCCGACTTCGACCCCCGGAACTTCGGCTTTTCCAAGCTGTCCAAGCTGATGAAATCCCTCTCCCGGTTCGAGGTGGACGTGCGCCCCACCAGCCAGCCCAACGTAACCCATATTTTGGTGCGGGACAAGCAGAGTAAATAGGGTTTTACCCCGTTTTTTTCCATGGTAAGCTGCGAAATCCACAGCTTACCATGGAGTTTTTTGTGCATATTTCAGAAAGACAGACGGCCCCGCTTACGGTATAATAATGCCTGCCCCGGGCACGGTGGAGATTTTCGCCATCGGGGTATAATCGGCGGACAATCGGGCATGTTATTTTACAAAAGCCCGCTCTTTTTTCCCGCCGGAGGAAGAATGACTTTGCTTTTTTCTCTTCCTATGTTATAATGTATTTGTATGACCGCGCCTTCCGCAGGAACGGAACGCCTGGTCGTGTGTCTTTTGCAGTTGGTACCGGTACATACCGGTTTTGGAGCTTCCGGGCCCTCCGGCCCGAGGAAGGAATAGAGGGTTGCAGTTTTGACGAAATATGTGATTCACGGCGGAAAGCCGCTCTACGGTGAGATCGACATCAGCGGCGCCAAGAACGCCGCGGTGGCCATCATCCCCGCCGCCCTGCTGGTGGACGGGGTTTGCCGCATTGAGAACCTGCCCCAGATCAGCGACGTGACGCTGCTGCTGCGCATACTCCAGGAACTGGGGGCCGATGTGCGCACCGTCAACCGTACCACGGTGGACGTAGATTGTTCCCATATCCGCAACGCACGGGTTCCGGACGAGCTGGCCCGGAAAATCCGCGCTTCCTATTATCTCATCGGCGCCCTGCTGGGCCGCTTCGGCTGCGCCGAGGTGCCCCCGCCGGGGGGCTGCGACTTCGGCGGCCGCCCCATCGACCAGCACATCAAGGGCTTTGTGGCCATGGGGGCCAACGTGGACGTCCACGGGGGCTATATCCATGCCAAGGCCAAGCAGGGCCGGATGCAGGGCACCCAGGTCTATCTGGACATCGTGTCCGTGGGGGCCACCATGAACATCATGCTGGCCGCCGCCCTGGCGGACGGCATGACCGTCATTGAAAACGCCGCCAAAGAGCCTCATATCGTGGATTTGGCCAACTTCCTCAACTCCATGGGGGCTGAAATCATGGGGGCGGGCACCGACGTCATCAAAATCCGGGGCGTCAAGCGCCTCAGCGGCGGCACCTACTCCATCATTCCCGACCAGATCGAGGCGGGCACCTATATGACCGCCGTGGCCGCCGCCGGCGGCGAGGTCCTCATCAAGAACGTGATCCCCAAGCACCTGGAGTGCATCACCGCCAAGCTGGTGGAGATGGGCGTGGAGGTGGAGGAGCGGGACGACGCCGTGCTGGTGCGCCGCACCGGCAAGCTGACCCGCACCAACATCAAGACCCTGCCCTACCCCGGCTTCCCCACGGACATGCAGCCCCAGATCGCCGCCGTCCTCTGCCTGGCGGAGGGCACCAGCGTCATCACCGAGGGCGTGTGGGACAACCGCTACCGCTATGTGGACGAGTTCCGCCGCATGGGGGCCCAGATCCAGGTGGACGGCAAGATCGCCGTCATCGAGGGTGTGGAGAAATTCACCGGCGCCCGCATTCAGGCCTGCGACCTGCGGGCCGGGGCCGCCATGGTCATCGCCGGCCTGGCCGCCCAGGGTACCACCGAGATCGGCTGCATCCGCCACATTGAGCGGGGCTATGAGGACATTGTCCGCAAGCTCTCCGGCGTGGGGGCGGACATCCGGGTGGTGGTCACCCCTGACGAAGACAAGCAGGCCCAAGTGGGCTGAACACATGTGACCAAAAACCAGGCGGGGGCGTCGCTCCCGCTTGGTTTTGTTGCGTAAAACCATGAATGAAACCCAAAGGAGTGAGTTTGTGCTGGAACTGTGTACCCTGGCCAGCGGCTCCAGCGGCAACTGCCTGCTGGTGCGCAGCGGGGCCACCCATATCCTGGTGGACGCGGGGATTTCCTGCCGCCGGATCACCACCGCTTTGAAGGGGCTGGGGGTGGACCCGGCCTCCCTGTCCGCCGTGCTCATCACCCACGAGCACACCGACCACATGGCCGGTCTGGCCACCCTGACCAAGCAGTACCGGCTTCCGGTGTACGCCAGCCGGGGCACCGGCCTGCGGCTGTGCTACCGCATCCCCTTTCTGGAGGATCTGCTCCGCCCCATCCAGCCTGGGGAGTCCTTCCAGGTGGGAGACCTGGAGGTTCACAGCTTCCCCACCCCTCACGACGCCGCCCAGAGCACCGGCTACGCCCTGTCCGACGGCCTGCGGAAGGCGGCGGTGGTCACCGACCTGGGCCATGTGACCGAAGCGGTGGCCCAGGCCGTCCGGGGGGCGGACCTGCTGGTGGCCGAGGCCAACCACGATGTGGAGTGGCTGCGGTCGGGCCCCTACCCCTACTTCCTCCAGGACCGGATTCTGGGGGACTACGGCCACCTGTCCAACGAGGCGGGGGCCCAGCTGGTGTGCTCCGCCGTGGAGCAGGGCGCCCGCACCGTGGTGCTGGCCCACCTGTCCCACGAGAACAACACCCCGGAGCGGGCCCGGCAGGTGGTGGGGGACGCCCTCACCCGGATGGGAGCCGTGCCCGGCCGGGACGTGACCCTGGAGGTGGCCCCCCGCAGCGACCCCAGCGGGAGGTATGTGGTATGAAGGGGAGCAACGTCCATATCCTCTGCGTGGGCAAGCTGAAGGAGAAATTTTACATCGACGGGGCCGCCGAGTACGTCAAGCGGCTGAGCGCCTACTGCAAGCTCCAGCTCACCGAGCTGCCCGAGGAGCGGCTGCCCCAGAACCCCTCCCGGGCCCAGATCGACGCCGCCCTGGCCAAGGAAGGGGCGGCGGTGGCCGCCAGAGTGCCCCGCGGGGCGGTGGTGGTGGCCCTGTGCGTGGAGGGAGAACTGCTCTCCAGCGAACAGCTCACCGCCCGCCTGGAGAAGTGGACGGGGGCGGGGCAGAATACCCTGGCCTTCCTCATCGGCTCCTCCTATGGCATGGACCCCGCCCTCAAGGCCCGGGCCAACCTGCGGCTGTCCATGTCCCCCATGACCTTCCCCCATCACCTGGCCCGGGTGATGCTGCTGGAGCAGCTTTACCGCTGCTTCAAGATTGAAGAGGGCTCCGGTTACCATAAATAGAACAGGGAATTTTTTTGCCTCCCCACCTGCTTTTGCCAAAAAGAGGGCTGGATATACCGATTGGTTTGTGCTATAATCACAATGCAGTGATGTGTTTTTCCCTGAAATTTGAGATATTGTATTGGAGGTAATTCCCATGGCTTATCGTGATGTATATGAGAAGTGGCTCAACAGTCCCGCCCTCAGCGCCGAGGAAAAGGCGGAGCTCCAGTCTATCGCCGGCGACGAGAAGGAGATCGAGAGCCGCTTCTTCGCCCCCCTGGACTTCGGCACCGCCGGCCTGCGGGGCACCATGTGCGTGGGCCTGCACCAGATGAACATCCATGTGGTGCGCCATGCCACCCAGGCCTTTGCCGAGGTCATCAAGGCCGAGGGGCCCGCGGCCGTGGCCCGGGGCGTGGCCGTGTGCTACGACTGCCGCAACAATTCCGAGCTCTTCGCCCGGGAGACCTCCTGCGTCATGGCGGGCAACGGCATCAAGGTGCGCCTGTTTGACGCCCTCCGCCCCACCCCCGAGGTGTCCTTCGCCGTCCGGGAATATGGCTGCATCGCCGGCGTCAACGTCACTGCCAGCCACAATCCCAAGGAGTACAACGGCTACAAGGTCTACTGGCAGGACGGCGCTCAGCTGCCCCCCCACCACGCCTCCGCCATCGCCCAGAAGATGGAGGAGCTTGATCTGTTTGACTCCATCGTCCGCATGGACTATGACGAGGCTGTCAAGAGCGGCATGATCACCCTGATGGGTGAGG
>CASEOA010000021.1 GCA_949289455.1 uncultured Eubacteriales bacterium | reverse complement strand
CCCTTGATAACTTCTTCGTTTAGCTGTACAATTTTCTCGGACATGGTTTGCTGTCTCCTTTCGAATGGTGTGTCGCGACTTCATTCTACCAGAGATCTGCAAACCATGTCTCTTTTTGTTTTTGCGAAACTTATTCTACCTGACCTGTCATGCTGGCCACATGACAAGTCCCGGCGCATAAGAAAAAGACGCTGCGAATTAGGCCCGTAAAAAAGCAGACTGGGCAGCCCCAAAGGGGTTGCCCAGTCTGCTATTTTTCTTTGTGGTATGCTTGTCCACGCTGCCTAAGCTGCCAGAAAGCCAGGCTCAAGCTGTTAAGAAAGCAAATCTCACCTCAGATAGAGTTTATAATAAATTTGGAATTTACCCAATTTATATGGCTGCCGCCTTCTTTTGTTCGGGCACAGGCTCTTCCTCTTCCTGATGTACGGCAAGCTCAGCAAGCTGGTTCACTTCTTCTGGCCTTCTAAAGGTCGGCACGACTTTTCTTAACATCTCTCGCGCCTGGGCCTCGTCTCCCGTCTCGCATGCCTCTTTCAGCATATGCAGCCGAGCCTTGATTTCCTCTGCGCTCAACGCGGAATCTCGTTCAATAAAAATCATACTGTTACTTGTTTTATCCAGTTCTTCTGTCTTAACAAGCAGTTCCTCGTATAATTTTTCTCCCGGCCGCAATCCCGTTTCAATAATTTCAATTCCCTGGACGCCAGACAAGCGAATCATATTCTCTGCCAAGTCCATGATTCTGACGGGTTGTCCCATATCCAACACAAACAATTCACCATTCTTTGCCATGGCGCCGCTCTGAAGAACAAGCTGTGACGCCTCTGGGATGGTCATAAAATAGCGAATAATTCTCTTATCCGTAACGGTAACCGGGCCTCCGTTTGCGATCTGACGCTTAAACAATGGAATAACCGAGCCTGCACTGCCCAGTACGTTTCCAAAGCGGGTTGCGCTGTATTTCACGTTGCCATACATGCTTGCACTCTGTACAATCATCTCGCACATTCGTTTGGTAGCGCCCATTACATTGGTCGGATTCACAGCTTTGTCTGTGGATACCATCATAAAACGTTCCGCACCATATTTTTCACAGAATTCTACCAAATTCTGTGTGCCAAATATATTGTTATAAATCGCCTCAATGCAGTTATGCTCCATCAACGGCACATGCTTATGTGCTGCCGCATTAATTACAATCTGGGGATGATACGTAGAAAACACACGCTCAAGCGCACTTCTGTGCGTAATAGAACAGATTTCGATCTGCAAATTCAACGCATCACCATATGCGATTTTTAATTCCTGCTGCACATCGTATGCGCCATTTTCATAGATATCCAAAATGATAATCTGCTTTGGCTGCATTTTTGCCAACTGACGACACAATTCTGACCCGATGGAACCTCCGCCACCGGTAATCAAAATAATCTTATTGTTGTAATATTCGTTTGTATGCTCATCCGATATGGCCAATGGCTTTCTGAAAAGCAATTCATCCACATCGAACTCTCTTAGATGCCGTTTTCCTCCCGCCACATAAACAGTAGGATAATCATATACTTTTATCTTATATCCGGCATTTTTATAGTGCTCATATAGCGCTTTCTTCTTATCAACATCCATTGACGGAATCGCAAATACGATTTCCTGTACCTCATGTTCATCTAACTTTCTGAATGTCGCCTCATCTTCCAAAAATACCGGCAAGCCTTGAATCTCACGTCCCACTTTATCTTTGCTAATATCAACAAAGCATCTTGGAATATACGCGGGTTCATCACTGCTCAGAAGATCTTCCGCAAAGCTTACACCGACACGCCCAGCCCCAATGATCGCAATTTTAATCTTCTGAACTTCTTTGTCGTTTCCCTTGCTTGTTCTTCCGAAAATATGTAATAAGGAGGCTAAGATTCTCCCTTTCCTGGTTTCCAAATTACTGCACTTATACGCATATCTGTACATCATTCTCATTGCCAATGCGCCCAAGAGATTGATGCTGCTCAAACACAGCATCCTGGCAAATGTAATCTTCTCCACTGGGAGAATCCATTCCAAAATCAGATAAACCAGAAACGCAATCGCATCGGTGTACAGCAATCGGATATAGCACTGAATACCGCCGTATCTCCAAATTTGTCCATATATATTCCCAGCCAGCCGAATTGAAAATATACAAATAAACGCAAGCATCATTTGCTGCGACATACCCAGGGCAGAGAGCCTATCATACCCTTCATAAAACCCCAACAGTAACAGAGCCGATAGTCCATAAATTAACAAATCATACAGCACCAGCATCCAACGAATATTGTGTGCCTTGTATCTCTTACCTTTCATTCCCACTTCTCCACTCACAGATGTCAAACCTCTTCACGCGTGTCTTATACCTTTAGCCCAAAGCTTAAAATCACCCAAAAACAGCGGCATATCTTTTTCATCCGCTGTACAGATTCCATTTTCAAGTCACTTATCCCTCTCCTCACACCTTGAGGCTTCCAAGACAGCAATTAGCCTGTGAATGTTCTAACAAAGAACACCCGCAGGCTAAGTCGAACCCCCAAATTGTTTTACTTATAGTGTGGGACCAAATGAGCATTCAGGAAACCGGTTTTCAGTTCCGGTTTCCGCTCTTAATCAACACAACCATAAAAATGTTATAACAAGATTCGACTACACCAGAAAAGCGCTTGCAAAACAATACTTATCTTGAATTGTCCTAATTATACTGTCCTCTCACAACAGTATAGTCCACAACTGGCCAACTGGCCCAGACGGCACTCGCGGGTCAATCTCTTATCCGCGGGTAACCAAGCTATCCCTTCCTTTTTCGCGTCCATCCACCATCCATCCAGCCACATTAGGCAACAGATCCAAGACGGCCCAATTCCTGATCGGGAAAAATTCCTGTCTCCCTGTGCCCATAGGGCAGATTTCAGATTGCTTATAGTATACCATATTGAGCACAAAAAGAAAACAAAATAATAAATCAATATTATCCATTTATGGAAACAGAAATAGGCAGAATCGAATATAAACTTAGGAATGCAGAACATTCCCTATCACAGGCAACACCGGCACCGGAAACAACATCTTCCCCTCTGCCCATTGTCACCCGGACGGAGGCGGCGCCTTTCCTGTGGCGGCAGCTGCCTCCAAAGTAACCTCGGATTTGAATGACAGGGTAAACTCACCATCCGATAGGTCAGTTCGAGTGGATCCTCCATACTTATGGAATCCTTTCACAGACCAGTTAAAGCTCAAATACCATTAAAATAGCTTGCCCGATTTATCTGGAATTGTCAAGTACCTATTATCATTTTCTGCTGATTGCTAAAAAAAGCCTTCTCCGCTGCATTTCTACAGCCGAGAAGGCTTTTCTCACAATTTAACCATATTGGTTCATTAGCGGCCATTTCCTCAAAATAACCGTCCGCTTCAGGGCAGTTGGGTGATGACCTGGTACATGAGCTGGAAGTGAAAGACGGAACCCAACAGAATAAACACGTGAAAGATTTCGTGACAGCCAAACCGGGGATTGTTCCGTCCAGGCCACTTCACGGCATAGAGCACGCCGCCGATGGTATACAGAATGCCGCCGCCCAGCACCCAGAACAGGCCGGTAAGTCCCACCACCTGAACCAGGGGTACCAAGGCGATGATCGCCAGCCAGCCCATAGCGATATAGATACTGGAGGTGAGCCACCGAGGGGCGGAAAGCCACACCAGCGTGAGCACCAAACCAGCCAGCGCCAAGCCCCAGATCACCCCAAACAGGCCCCAGCCCACTGCGCCTACGTTCCGCAGGCCTACCAGGCACACCGGGGTATAGCTGCCGGCGATCAGGAAATAAATAGAGGTATGGTCGTACTTCCGCAGAGCGATACGGCCGGCCACGCTGGTATTGATACTGTGATAGAGCGTGCTGGCAGTATATAGCCCCACCATGCTGAGTCCGTAAATCAAAAAGGACACCAGATGCCAGGTGCTCAGCCCCTCCAGCAGGCAGCGGGCCGTCAAAACTATGGTTCCAACAGCAGCCAACACCGCCCCCACCCCGTGGGTGATGGCCGACCAGGGCCGCAGGCCGTCATAGGGGTCCCGTTCCTTCTTCTTCCGCACCGGCTTTGCACGCTGCGTCGCCACCTTGGGGTAACAGAACGCGCCCAGCTCTCTTCCCATTGCGCTTCCTTGGTTCATAACCTCACCCTCCGTTCCGTAATAAGATGGTTCACTGGTTGGTTCTTGACTATAGTATACGTCTCACCTCAATATATTGTCAACGTCAAAAGATAATATAATCTTTAATATTATATTACACCTTCTGTACAATTTACCTACGGGGTTCAGTATACCCATTTCACCACCGGATATGCGCAAAAATTGGGCCCTATCCGATCATTGACTCTGCCGGCCGCACAAGCACAGAGCCTGCTTCCCAAACTACCATTGGGAAGCAGGCTCTGTCTATTCCGTGAACATTAAGTTATACACTTTCAGCTGGCAACGAATTGATTCAACTCCGGTGCGTATTGATAGCCAAGTTGAGCCAGGCGGTCCCGCAGGTCGGCAGGGTCGGCCTGGAGATCGTCGCACAGGTCGTCCAGATTTGCAAATTGGTCTCTCAGTCTGGTGTTTACCACGCTGAGCAGAAGATAAGGGTCCTGGGGCAGCATAGGCTGCGCCTCCTTTACTTATTTAGAGCAGCGGGGCTTACACACCCAGCTTCTCGGCTACGAAGTCATCCACCTTGGCCAGCGCGTCGTCCAGCTTCAGCACATCGGAGCCGCCGCCCATAGCGGAGTCCGGCTTGCCGCCGCCCTTGCCGCCGCAGCAGCAGCACACCTGCTTCACCAGGTCGCCGGCCTTGATGCCCTTGGCTACCGCCTCCTTGCCGCAAACGGCCAGGAAGGTGATCTTGCCGTCGTTGACCGCGGAGAGCACCGCCACGATACCGGGCTGCTTGTCCCGGATCATATCGCCCATCTGCCGCAGCTTGGCAGCATCGGCATTGGGAATGGTGGCAGTGAGCACCCGCAGGTCGCCCACCGGACGGCAGCCCATGAGGAAGCGGTCCGTCTCGCCGGCGGCCTCCTTGGCCTGGAACTTCTCCACCATGTGGCGCAGCTCTCGCAGCTCACAGATGGTCTGCTCCGCCTTCTCCCGCAGCTCGCCGGGCTTGGTCTTGAGCACGGCGGCGGCCTCAAACAGCTTCTGCTGGTTCTGGTTCATGATCTTCAGGGACTGAGCGCCGGTGGTGGCCTCAATACGGCGGACGCCGGAGGCCACGGAGAACTCGCTCTCAATGTGGAACACGCCCACCTTGGCGGTGTTGTCCAGGTGGGTGCCGCCGCAGAACTCCACGGAGTAGCCCTCGCCCATGTCCACCACCCGGACGGTGTCGCCGTACTTCTCACCAAAGAGGGCAATGGCCCCCTTCTTCTTGGCTTCCTCAATGGGCAGCACGTCGGTGTGGACATTGTAGCCCTCCAGCACCGCCTCGTTGACCATAGCGGACACCTGGGCCAGCTCCTCGGCGGTCATGGCAGAGAAGTGGGTAAAGTCAAAACGCAGCCGGTCGGGCTCCACCAGGGAGCCGGCCTGATGGACGTGATCCCCCAGCACGGTGCGCAGGGCCTTGTCCAGCAGATGGGTGGCGGAGTGAGCCCGCATGATGGCCTTCCGGCGGGGCACGTCGATCTGGGCGGCCACAGTGTCTCCCAGCTTGAGGACTCCCTCGGTGAGCCTGCCGTAGTGCATATACTTGCCGCCCTTGTTTTTCTGCACGTCATTGACCTGGAAGAGGGCGCCCTGCTCCCCGCTCTTGAAAATGGTACCATGGTCGGCCACCTGACCGCCCATCTCGGCGTAGAAGGGGGTCTTGTCCAGCACCACGATGCCCTCCACGCCGGGCATCAGGGTCTCGGCCTGCTCGTTCTCCACCACGATGGCCACCACCTTGGCACCGGTGATGCTGGTGTTCTCATAACCCACAAACTCGGTCTCAGGCACATCCTTGCCGAACTCCACGCCGGCCCAGCCCAGATCGCCCAGAGCCTCCCGGGCCTTCCGGGCCCGCTCCTTCTGCTCCTGCATCAGCTGCTGGAAACCCTTCTGGTCCACGGTCATGCCCTGCTCCTCCACCATCTCGATGGTCAGGTCAATGGGGAAACCATAGGTGTCGTACAGCTTGAAGGCGTCGGCGCCGGAGAACACCTGCTCGCCCTTGGCCTTGTGACCCTCCAGCATATCGTTAAAAATTTTCAGGCCGCCGTCGATGGTGCGGGCGAAGTTCTCCTCCTCGGTGCGGATGACCTTGGTGATATAGTCCTGCCGCTCCCGCAGCTCGGGGTAGTGGCCCTCGTTCTCGTGGATGACGGTGTCACACACCTCATACAGGAAGGGATCGTTGACCCCCAGCAGCTTGCCGTGGCGGGCAGCCCGGCGGAGGAGCCGGCGGAGCACATAACCCCGGCCCTCGTTGGAGGGGAGCACACCGTCGCAGATCATAAAGGTGGCGGAGCGGATGTGATCGGTGATGACCCGGAGGGACACGTCCTTGGCGGCGGTCTCGCCGTAGTGGGCATGGGTGATCTCGCTCACCTTGTTGGTGATGTTCATGACGGTGTCCACATCAAACAGGGAGGCCACGTCCTGGCACACGCAGGCCAGCCGCTCCAGGCCCATGCCGGTGTCGATGTTCTTCTGCTTGAGCTCGGTGTAGTGGTTCTCGCCGTCGTTGTTGAACTGGGAGAACACCACGTTCCACACCTCGATATACCGGTCACAGTCGCAGCCCACGGTGCAGTCCGGTTTACCGCAGCCCCACTGCTCGCCCCGGTCGTAGTAGATCTCGGAGCAGGGGCCGCAGGGGCCGGAGCCGTGCTCCCAGAAGTTGTCCTCCTTGCCGAACTTAAAAATGCGCTCGGCGGGGATGCCGATCTCCTCGTTCCAGATGCGGAAGGCCTCGTCGTCGGCGGGGGTGGTCTCATTGCCGGCAAACACGGAGGGATAGAGGCGGTCGGGCTCCAAGCCCACCCACTCGGGGGAGGTCAGAAACTCCCAGGCCCAGTGGATGGCCTCCTTCTTGAAGTAGTCCCCGAAGGAGAAGTTGCCCAACATCTCAAAGTAGGTGCCGTGGCGGGCGGTGTGGCCGATGTTCTCAATGTCGCCGGTGCGGATGCACTTCTGGCAGGTGGTCACCCGGTGGCGGGGAGGCTCCTGCTCACCAGTAAAGAAAGGCTTCATGGGGGCCATGCCGCTGTTGATGAGCAGCAGGGACGCGTCGTTCTGGGGGATGAGGGAAAAGCTGGGCAGGCGCAGATGGCCCTTGGTCTCAAAGAATTTCAGGAACATCTCGCGCAGCTCATTCAGACCATACTTTTTGTGCATGAATATAATCTCCTCTGTAAAAAAATAAGCCCCGCCCCCACGTCAGGGGCGGAGCAATGCTTACTCCACGGTACCACCCTGATCTGCGCCGAAAGGCGCATCTCATTGCATCCGATAACGGGGATGGGGCGTCCCGGTCCTCCCGGGCGGCTCAGAAGTGGCTTGCGGGCCCGTGTCGCGGAGGGCTTTCACCGATCCCCTCTCGCTTGGCGCGGCGTGGCCTGCTTGGCTTCGTCATCGCGATTATGCTGTACTATTCTATCACAATTTTTGTGGTTGTCAATCATTTTCCTGGGGCTGAACCCCTTGGCGGCGCAGTTCCCATCCCAGCCGCTACAGGGCAGGAGCTCTGGCGGACAGCAGCCTCCGGCCCAGCTGGAAGAGGAGCGTGATGCACCCGCAGAAAAGGGTCATGAGCAGGAGCAGGGGCAATTCAAAGAGGAAATACACCGGGATTATCTCCAGCAGCCCCTCCAGCACCGGATTGCCCTCCAGCCCGCAGGTATAGAAATAACTGGCCTGGGGGTAAACCGTGGCCCGCAGCAACAGGTTGATCAGGTGTACCGCTCCGCCCAACAGGGTAAGCAGCAGCAATACCGCCGGGGTATCCCAATATGAGGGGCGGTAGAGCTCCCAGGAGGCAAAGCTGATGGCAGTCGCCAGCACCAGTCCATGAAAGCCGTAAAAGCCTATGGCATTGACCGACAGCAGGGGGATATCATGAAAGCCGTCCACCGGCAGGGCCATCGCCGCCAAGGAAAAGACAATGCCGCCATAGAAGCAGAAGGCCCGCAGAGGCCGGGCCGCCCTGCCCTGGAGCAAGGCGGCTGGAATGGAGAGCAGGGCGACCACATTGCATGGCTGCAGGGGCAGCTCATTCCAAAAGTAAAAGGGATAGTCCGTCACCGCCCACAGCAGGCCCTTGTAAACGCACAGCCAAACCACCGAAAGCAGGGCCAGCGCGGCCAGAAAACGCCGCCGGAACCGACAGGGAGATGCACCTCCCCACCGCCGCTCCAGCGGCGTCCGAACCACCCGGATGACCACAGCCAGAGCGGCAGAAACCAGCAAAAGGGCCCACCATACCCCGCCGCCTATGGTGACCGTCAGATGATGTAACGCAAAAATGTCGCCGCCTCCCCTAACACGTAATGAATGATACACAGTCCCCAGATATTGCCCTGCCGGTGATAGAGCACTCCCAGCACTCCCAACAGCAGGGTGGCGCCCACCATAAAGGGCAGGCCGTAGGCAATGTGCATCACGCCGAACACCAGGGCGGACACAAAGATAGACAGCGCCCCGGCGTGCCTGCCGGTAAAGATGCGCCGCAGGTTCTCCTGCATGACGCCCCGGGCCAAAAACTCCTGGAGGATCACCGTCAGCGGATAGATCACGTCGGCAAAGGTGCCCACGCTCCAGTCCCAAAAGGGCGCGCCCTCCGGAAAAAAGCCGGGCGCCACCTGCAACAGCACCACCTTGCCCAGCACCAGCACCATCAGACCGCCTGCGGTGATCAACAGGTCTGGCACGAAGGTGGCCCTGGCGTTGGTAATGCGCAGGCCGATGTCCCGGATGGAGAAGCTGGTGGTTTTCAGAATGATGATCAGCATGACCACAGAGATGGCCTCGATCATTTTGGACAGTACCCAGCCGGGCGGCTCAATGGCCAGATAGCGCAGCAGGCTCCAGAAGAACAGGTACAGGCACACACAGATCATCAGCACAGCAAAAACGATGGACGACTCCCGCCGCTGCTGATTGAGGCGGGCAACTTCGGTGACATCGGAAAAGAGAGCAACTATGCCGATTTTCTCCCCGCCATCCTCGCTGCGGAGAAAGGAGGTGGTCAGCCGGAAACGGCAGATCTCACCCCCTGGGGTGCGGTAGGGGGCCTCGCCGCTGTGGGTTCGCTCCTTGTCATAGATCGCGTCCAGAATAAGCTGATGGAAGGCGTCGTTCTCCTCTGCCCCCTCCCGGCCAAGAAAGGCCTCCGTATACCGTTGGCCGGTCAGATCCTGGGGCTCGCCCAGCAGAGCCCTTCCCTGTTCATTGAGGTACAAAATGCGGCCCCGCATGTCCAGCACCAGCACCCCGTCCCGCATGTCCCTCAGAATGCGCGGCGTGATTTCGGACACAGATTGGGTCATCCAGTGTCCCTCCCGTATGCATCAAGATGGCCCATTCCCCCGGCAGCACCGTAAGAATCAGGCCGAACCTTTCCAGATTCGTTTCTATTTTAACAGACCAGCCAGCGTTTCGGAGGCTGTGCGTTGGATTAGTCCGCTCATGCGCAGAATTTGGTTCATCAGGATGCAGATGGGTCTGCGGTAAACCGCACAGATTACGCAAAAGCCTCCTCATATCCAAAAAAAGGGAGTGCCGCAAAACAAGGCAGCACCCCCATCCGGCCGCTGCGTCCATTTGCGGCCCCCGGTTATTTCTGCAATTTTCTCCCACACTGCCAGATGGCAAGGCAGACTGTGCGGCACAGAACCGCAGCAGCCTCTATCAGACGGCGTTGACCGCCGTTTTCCTAGGCGTTAAACAGTGTAATCTGAATCCCGTTCCCCCGCAGAATCTGGAGCAGGTCCTCCGTCTTGAGCCACACAGTGGCGGTATTATCATTGGGGTGCACCCCGATGAGGCCGGGGGGATTCAGGAAGGCCCGGTCCAGCCAAAACATCACCCGACCCTCTTTGTCGTTCAGCAGCCCCAGAGGGGTTACCGCCCCAGGGATCAGGCCCAGGTGTTTCATCAAATCATCCGCTGAAGCAAAGCTCAAGGGGCGGGTATGGTTTTGCTGCCGGAATGCCTTCAGGTCCACCCGCTTGTCCCCTTTGACCGTGATGAGGTAGTAGCTCCGCTTCTTGTCGTCCCGGACAAAGAGATTTTTTGCGTCGGCCTGGGGGTAAGGCAGTGGGATCTGGGCCACCTCCGCCATATTGTAAACCGCCGGGTGCTCCGTCACCTCGTGCCAGATCCGGCCGCTCTCCAAAAGGGCGTAGATCTCCTGTTTATTCATGGCCTTCCCCTACTTTCTCAGAATCCGCTCCATGGCCTTCCCCTTGGCCAATTCGTCCACCAGCTTATCCAGATACCGGAATTCCCGCATAAGGGGGTCTTCAATCTCTTCCACCCTGACGCCGCACACCTTTCCGGTGATGCGCATGCGGTTGGGGTTCATGGCGGGGGCCTCCCTGAAAAAGTCGCCGTAGCTAATCTGGGACTGCTCCAACCGGGCGATTTCCTCCGCCGTGTATCCGGTGAGCCAGGCTGTGACCTGGTCCACCTCCTCCCTGCTGCGGCCTTTTTTCTCCGCCTTGCTCACCAGAAGAGGGTAAAGTTTTGCAAAGGGCATCTGACTTACATCGGCGCGTGGCATAGGGACACCTCCCGGAACTAGATAGCTTCATCATACCATACCCCTCTGCCCCTGGCAACCGAAAGGCATGCGCCCCGACAGACAGATGAAAAGGGCCTGCTGCGTTATTTTGCAACAGGCCCTTCGTCAGAGCAGCTCAGAATGTGACAGTGCGGCTGGGCTCGGTGAAGGAGGAGAAGGTGGCGGTGACCTGGGTAAGAGCAAAGATCATGGTATTGCCATCGCCAGGGGCGTATGCGTTCCGGAGATTGGGATATGCCTCCAGCATGTGAGCCTGGGCCGCCACTTCCGGCACCTCCACAGCTTTGGCTGCCACCCGCAGCCAGCGCTCCCCGTCAAAGGCGCAGAGCTCCACCTTGGGGTCGGCCAGCATCTGCCGGGCCACATCCTTCTTTCGGCCGGTCTGGATGGTGAGCTGACCGTTGTAGAGATCCACGGTGCCAAAGGGACGCACCCTGGGCTGGTCTCCGTCCATAGTGGCCAGATAATAGGTGCCGCAGGCTTTCAAGAACCGATAGACTTCTTCCATGGAAACCCCTCCTCATTTTTCTCCATTTTATACCCACAAACCGCACAGCGTCAAGCTTTTGCCCGGAAAGGCTCACAGAGCCGAGCCGGCGGGCTTACGGCTCCAGGATAAAGCCGCCGTCAGACACGATGTACCAGGTTCTGCCCCAGGAGACGCTCATTTCTCCTGTCAGACCATGCAAAAATCAGCCCTTCTTCCACAAGCGTTTCCTTCCATGCAGGCCGTCAGATCATATCCAGCCGGACTTTGTGGGCAGGTGCTGGAAAAGCCCCATTCAGCAGCGCCAGATCCTCCGGGGAAAGGCAGATGTCCGCAGCAGCCCGATTTTCCCGGACATGGCCCACCCTGCCGGTCCGGGGGATGGCGAACACCCCCTCCTGGGCCAGCACAAAGGCCAGTAAAACCTGCACCGACGTAACGCCGTGCCGCCGGGCTACCGTCTGGACCGTCTCGCTTTCCAGCAGGCTCCGCCGCAGCCGCCCGGCCTGGGCCAGAGGGCTATAGGCCATCAGGGGAATGCCCCGCTCCCGCAGGAAGGGGAGCAGGTCGTAATCCACCCCTCGGCTGCCCAGATGGTACAGGTCCTGAACCACGGCGCAGTTCTTCCCCTGCTCCGCCCGGAACAGCTCCCGCATATCCTCCAGATCAAAGTTGGACACGCCCCAGCGGCGGATCTTTCCCTCTTTCTTCAGTTCCTCCATGCAGGCCACCGTCTCCCCCAGAGGGACGCCGCCCCGCCAATGGAGCAGATACAGATCCAGATAATCGGTACCCAGGCGGTTCAGACTGGCCTGACAGGCCCGGAAAATACCGCCTCTGCCCGCATTCCACGGGTAGACCTTGCTCACCAGGAACAGGTTCTCCCGTGGGAAGGGGGCAATGGCCTCCCCCACCAGCTCCTCCGCGGCCCCGTCCCCGTACATTTCAGCGGTGTCAATCAGGGTCAGCCCGTTCTGGATACCCCAGCGCAGCGCCTCAAGCTCACTGGCCCGGGTGCCAGGCCGCTCTCCCAGGTACCAGGTTCCCTGCCCCACGCCGGGCAGTTGAGTTCCATCAGGCAAACGAATGGTTTTCATGCTCTCTCCTCCTGTTCCGCCGCCTGGCTGTCTCTATCTTCGCCGTCCTCTAAAAACCGGAACAGATTCAGACCCACTTCCGGCGAGTAGGCTCGCTCCACCTGGCCGTCGATTTTGTGGAGGAGGAACTCACCGGTGAGGCTGACCACCCCTCGGCTGAGGTGCCCGCCGTGGCAAATCCCCTTTGTCACGTTGCTCACCACCATGTGCAGATGCAGGTAGATTTTCCCCTCCATGGTGGAGACACTGCCGCCGCAGGCGGCGATCTCCAGGTCGCCGGTAAAGGTCTGCTGCTCATAGGCAAAGGTATCCCGGTTGAACACCCCCAGAGTGGCCTCCCCTACAGCTCCCAGGCCGCTGACCGAGCCCAGGGTGATGCCCTCCCGCCTGCAAACGGTCTGAAGGCTCTCCAGGATCTCCTCGCCCCGCTCGATGCGGATCACAAGGTCATTTCCATACACACGATATTCCATCGTTACATGTCCCCTTTCCGGATTGACAGGATTCTACAAGATATGTTACATTGATTTCAAAAGATGAAATGCGGAGGTGAAACGCGCCATGGCCAAAACAGCGGTGCTGCTCCCCAGGCAGGAAATGCAGGCAATCTCTGAAGAACTGATTGGCAGCTATCACTACCTGGACCCCATGTGCATTGAGTATGTCCAAACACAGAACGTTTGTATACGAGCAAAAGAGCTGGAGGAGCAGGGCTGTGAGCTGATCGTGGCCCGGGGGCTTCACGCCGCCCTCATCAAGCAGAGCGTCAAGGTGCCGGTGGTGGGCATCCTGGTTACAGCACAGGAGCTGGGCCTGCTGATCCGGCAGTTGGTGCGGGAGACCGGACTCATGCACCCCAAAATCGGCCTGATCGGCTTTGAAAATATGTTCACAGATACCTCCCGCTTTGACGAGCTGTTTGACGTGGAAATGGTGCGCTACTTAATCCCGGCCAGCAGCACCTCAGACACCGCCCAGATGCTCTCCAACCTCACCGACCGTGCCGTTCTGGAGGGCTGCCAGGCCATTATCGGCGGCGATATTGCCAGCGCCCGGGCCGACGAGTTGGGCGTGCCCCACAGCCTTCTCTCCTTCGGGCTGGAAAGCCTGCGCACCGCCTTCTCCACCGCCCAGCGGGTGGCCTATGCCATTGATCTGGAAAAGCGCAACAGCGCCGAGATGAACACCATGCTGGATTTTACCTTCAGCGGTATTTTGCAGGTGGACGCCCAGGGGATCATCCGGCGGAGCAACCGGGTGGTGTATAACCTGCTGAATCTCCTGCCCGCCCAGCTTTTGGACCGCCCGGTGGAGGCCGTGCTGCCCCAACTGGGAGGCGAGGTCCTGCGGAGGGCCCTGGAGGAGGGCAAGGAGAGCTACGCCCTGCTGGTGCCCATTGAAAACAGGGCGGTCATGGTCAACGCCGCGCCCATCCTGATTGAGGACCAGATCCGAGGAGCCATCCTCACCTTCCAGGAGGGCCAGCGCATCACCGAGATCAGCAGCGAACTGCGGCGGGAGCTGTACCAGCGGGGCTTTGTGGCACGCTACCGGTTCGACCATCTGCCGGTGGAGGACCCTCAGATGAAAAAGCTGGTCAGCCGGGCCCGGCAGCTTGCCCGCTTCTCCGCGCCCATCCTGATCTCAGGAGAGCCGGGCACATGGGCCACCATGATGGCCCAGTGTCTCCACAACGAGAGTCTCTCCTGCGCCAACACCTTTATCAACGTGGACTGCGCCGCCTATAACGCGGAGGCGCTGGACACCATGCTGTTTGGCAATTATTACACCCGCACGGACAGTCCCGCCGGCCTTGCCGAGGCGGCCCAGAACGGCACGCTGTTTTTAACCCACATTGATACGCTTCCTCCCGAGATCCAGTTCAAGGTCTTTCAGCTTCTGCGGGGCAGACTGCTGCGCAACGGGACCAACCGCCCCATCACTTCCGAAGTGCGTATCATCGCCTCCACCCATGCGAACCTGATGGCCTGCGTGGAACAGGGGACCTTCCGCAGCGACCTGTACTACGCCCTCAACGTGCTCTCCATTGCATTGCCGCCGCTCCGCCAGCGCAGAGACGATATCCTGCCCTGGGTGGATTACTATTTGAAAGAAGCCCAGGAAAAATACAAGCGGTATGTGACCCTAACCCAGGGCGCCCGGGAATATCTGCGGAACTACGACTGGCCCGGCAATTTGGACCAACTGCGCAATGTCTGTGAGCGCACGGTGCTCACCGCGGAGCGGCACAGGATCGACGAGGTATTCCTCCGCCGTCAGGTGGAGCAGCTGGCGCCCCATATGGAACCGGCCACCCAGCAGGTGGTGCTGGTGAAGGACCCCAAGGCCGTTCAGCTGGCCGAGCTGCTCCAGCGCCACGGCGGCAACCGGCAGAAGGTGGCCGACGAACTGGGCATCAGCAAGACCACTCTGTGGCGTTACATGAAAAAATACGGCGTTGGGCAGGATTTTTCCTATTGAACCGGGAAAGGGACAGACGCGGGTCTGTCCCTTTCCTTTTGTTCAGGTGATGGGGGCCGGGTTGAAGATGCACATGTCGTTTTGGAAGCCATACTGGTCGCTGTAGGGCTGCTTGAGCCCGCTGGCCACGTCCAAAATCATGTGAAAGATCTCCGTTCCCACCTGGGCGATGGTGGCCCGGCCGGTGGCCACGCCGCCGGCGGAGATGTCGATCATGTCAAACCAGTGCTCCTTCATCTCGTCCCGGCTGCATACCTTGATGACCGGGGCGATGTCCAGGCCATAGGGGGTGCCCCGGCCGGTCATAAAGACCTGGAGCCCGATGCCGGAGGCCACCTGGGAGGGGCCGCAGACGATGTCGGAGGCCGGGGTGGCCGCATAGATCAGGCCGTGTCTGGTGGGCTGCTGGGCGGGGCTGAGCACCTCCACAATGGGGCTGGTGCCGCTCTTGGCGATGGAGCCCATGGCCTTCTCCACAATATTGGCCAGACCGCCCTTCTTGTTGCCGGGGGTGGGGTTGGCGTCCCGATCCACGCCGCCGGCCTCCAGGTAGTCGTCGTACCACTTCATCTCCTGGGCCAGCCGGTCCCGGGTGTGGGCGTCGGGGCAGCGGGCGGCCAGCATCTGTACGCCGTCCCGCACCTCCGTGACCTCGCTGAACAGCACCGTACCGCCGCCCCGCACCAGCATGTCCGCAGCGTAGCCCGCGCTGGGGTTGGCGGTGATACCGGAAAAGGCGTCCGAGCCGCCGCACTGCATCCCGATGAGCAGTTCGCTCAGAGGCAGCTCCTCCCGGCGGCGCCGGTTCAGGTTTTGCAGCTTCTTGTCCGCCATGGCCAGGATGGCGTCCATCATGGCGTCATGGCCCTTCCAGTCCTGGAGGGTCAGGCAGTTGTCCGGGGTGATGTCCTCCGGCGGCAGGATGCGGTCGTAGGTCAGCTTTTCGCAGCCCAGCCCCACCACCATGATCTCCCCGCCGAAATTGGGATGACGGATCACGTTGGTGATGGCCCGGATGGGAATGGGGGCCATGGGGGCGTTGATGGCCACGCCGCAGCCGTAAGGGTGGGTCACCGCCACCACGCCGTCCACGTTGGGATACTTGGGCAGCAGCTCCCGCTTGATGCGCTCCACCGCCACCTTCACCACACCGGCGGCACACTGCACCGTGGTCACGATGCCCAGCAGGTTCCGGGTGCCCGCAGGCCCCACTTTGTTGCGGTAGCCCAGCCAGGTGGTGCGGTCCGGGGCGGGCAGGTCCTCCGTGGGGACAATATTGGTTCCATAGGGCAGGTTTTCCACACTGGGGCTCTCCGGCAAATCCAGCATGTGCTCGTTGATCCAGCTGCCGACCGGGATGGGGGCCTTGGCGTAGCCCAGCGTCACCCCGTGCCGGATGATGTCGCCGCCCTGGGGAATGTCCGTCAGGGCGATCTTGTGGGCCTGGGGGATATCGTCCAGGGTGATGACGCCCCCCTCCACCCGGGTACCGGCGGGCAGGTCGCGCACGGCCACCGCCACATTATCAATATCCTTGATCTGAATGGTCAAACGGGTTTCCTTCTCTCGGGTCATGTTCGTCGTCTCCCTTATCAAAACGGAGCGGGGGCGGGCCGGCCGGAAGGACCGTCCCGCCCCCGCGGGCTGTCAGGTCAAACCGCCGGCAGGCTTACATGAACATGCTGCAAATGAGCAGTTCCACAATACCGACCACAGACATGATCATGGACACCGCAGTCTTACAGCGGAGCTGATCCTTCATCTCGGTCAGGCCAAACATGCCGTTAAAGACCCAGAAGCCGGAGTCGTTGAAGTAGGAGAAGGAGATAGCGCCCACACAGCAGGACACGGCCATCAGCAGGGGGCTGACGTTGAGCACGGCCAGCAGAGGCGCGGACAGGTTGGCGGCTGTGGTGATAGCCACCGTGGCGGAGCCCAGCGCGATGCGCATGAGAGCGGCGATGATGAAGGGGATGAGCACGGCGGGCAGGGGGGTCTGGGTGACGATCTCGCCCAGAGCGTTGCCGATGCCGGAGTCCTTGATGATCTGGCCCAGAGAGCCGCCGGCGCCGGTGATGAGCATGATGATACCGGTGGTCTTGATGGCGTCATCCATATACTTGAGGACTTCGGCGTTGGGCCGCTTCCACACCAGGCCGTAGATGGCCAGCAGAGTGCCGATGCCCAGGGCCACAATGGGGGAGCCCACCAGGCTGATCACGTCGTTGCTGATGCCCGCAAAATCCAGGACGGTATTCACCAGGATGAGGAGGATGGGCACCACGATGGGAGCCACGGAGGGGAGCAGGGGGGGCAGATCCTTCTGCCCGATCATCTTGTCCAGATCCTCCATGGACTTGATGTACTCGGCCTTGTAGTCCATGCGGTCAAAGCCGCCGTGATCGTTGGGGATCTGGTAGATCTTCTTGCCGATCCACTTGGTGTAGAAAATCACCACGATGAGCATGGGGATGCTGATGAGAGCGCCGGCAATGATCATCTGGCCCACATCCACACCCAGGGGGAAGCCGCAGTCAGGGGGCCGGGGGTAGGGGGCACCAGGCAGTGGGTCAGCTGAAGGCCGCAGGCCAGAGACAGGGCCAGGCCCACCACAGACTTGCCGGTCACCCGGGACATGGCCTTACACAGAGGGGCAAAGATGACGATGGCGGAGTCGGCAAACACGGGGATGGAGATAAACCAGCCGGTGATGGCCAGAGCCCACTCCTCCTTCTTCTTGCCGACGGCCTTGATAAAGGAATAGGCCATCCGCTCGGCGCCGCCAGACGCCTCCAGGATGCCGCCCATCATCACGCCCAGGCCGATGATGATGCCGGTGCTTTTCAACGTGTTGCCAAAACCGTTTTGAATGGAATTGATGATGCCGGTAACTGTGGTGCCGTCCGCCGTCACCACATCGTTGACAGGCATCCCGCCGATCAGGCCGGTAACAATGGCAGCCAGGAGCAATGCAATAAAGGTATGTACTTTGGTCTTGCTGACAAGGACGATCATCAGGATGATGCCGATTGCCAGGCCCAGCAGCATGCGGGTAGATTCATCCATAACCTGAAACCTCTTTTCTCGTTCTCAAATCTTTACCGCTTTCGCGAATACACTCCGACTTCAAGAGCTTCGCTGCCTGCTGGTGGCTCGATTGTATCAAATTGGATTCCAGATTGACAATATGCAAGGTAGAACAACCGGAACCGACAAAATCAGACGATATTCCTATTTTCTCAGAATATGAAATCTCCATTTCACTAAATTTCAACCCGTTTCATCGCTGGCCGCCGCCCATAATTTGCAATCTGTGAAATGGCATTCATTCAGATTTTGAAAAATCGACTCCTGCGACTGAAATGGCCGGTTTCCTTTGGCGCATCTGCCGATTGTCCACGGGCGAATTGTCCCGTATACTGAGAGCGACTTCAAGAGCTCCGCGCCAGCGAGCGTACCGGCCCCTCCCGAGACCCGCCGGTACGATCTGACAGCACAACCTCAAAGCCACATTTAGAATGTAGAAACAAGCGCATTGATAAGAAAGGGAGTATTTGACTTATGAAAATCGGACTGATCGGACTGGGAATCATGGGCAAGCCCATGGCCAAGAACCTGCTGAAGGCCGGCTACGACCTTACCGTCAGCGACCTGAACCAGGCCAGCGTGGACGAGGTGGTGGCCGCCGGCGCCAAGGCCGCCACCAACGCCCAGATCGGCGAGACCTGCGACGTGGTGCTCACCATGGTGCCCAACAGCCCCCAGGTGAAGGCCGTTATGCTGGGCGAGGACGGCGTGGCCGCCCACATGAAGCCCGGTTCCGTGTTTATTGATATGAGCTCCATCAACCCTGTGGCCTCCAAGGAGATCGCCGCGGAGCTGGCCAAGAAGGGCATTGAGATGCTGGACGCCCCCGTCTCCGGCGGCGAGCCCAAGGCCATCGACGGCACCCTGTCCTTCATGGTGGGCGGCAAGCAGGAGGTCTTTGACCAGTATAAGGAGCTCCTGGGCGCCATGGGCGCTTCCGTGGTCCGCTGCGGCGAGGTGGGCGCCGGCAACACCACCAAGCTGGCCAACCAGATCATCGTGGCCTGCAACATCCAGGCCCTGTCCGAGGCCCTGACCCTGGCCAAGATGGCCGGGGTGGAGCCCCAGCTGGTATTTGAGGCCATCAAGGGCGGCCTGGCCGGTTCCACCGTCATGAACGCCAAGGCCCCCATGATGATTGAGGGCAACGACAAGCCCGGCTTCAAGATCGACCTGCACATCAAGGACCTGAACAACGCTCTGGACTGCGCCCACACTGTGGGCTCCCCCCTGCCCATGACCGCCGCCGTCCAGGAGATCTTCCAGTGGCTGCACAACAACGGCTGCGGCCAGGACGACCACAGCTCCATCATTAAGTACTACAAGAAGCTCACCGGCATCGAGTCCCTGTGACCCACGCCCGGAGGAGTATAAGGTGACCTGCTATGAATACTGACTTTATCAAAGGCGTTGTGGTCCCCATTCTCACCCCCATTGACGGCGAGGAGCGTATCGACGAAGCCAAGCTGCGGGATCAGGTGGATTACGTCATCCAGGGCGGCGTGTCCGGCGTGCTGGCCTTCGGCTCCAACGGCGAGTTCTACATGGTGGAAGAGGACGAAATGGAGCGGGGCCTGAAAATCATGGTGGATCAGGCGGCGGGCCGGGTGCCGGTATACTTCGGCATCGGCGCCATCAACACCAAAAAGTGCTGCCGCCTGGCCCAGATGGCCGTGAAGAACGGAGCCGCCGCTGTCAGCGTGCTCCAGCCCATGTTCCTCAAGCCCACCTATACCGAGCTGCTCCAGCACTTCCAGACCATCGCCCGGAGCGTGCCCGAGACCCCGGTGCTGCTGTACAACAATCCCGGCCGGGTGGGCTACACCCTCACCGCCCAGCTGGTGGACCAGCTGGCCCACCAGGTGCCCAACATCGTGGGCATGAAGGACACCAGCGGCGACATTACCCTCACCTCCGAGTTCATCCGCCGTACCCGGGATGTTGGCTTCAAGGTCTTCGGCGGCAAGGACACCCTGCTGTACGCCAGCCTCTGCCACGGAGCGGTAGGCGGGGTGTGCACCGCCGCCAACTTCATGCCCGAGCTCATTACCGACGTGTACAACAAATTTGTGGCAGGGGACATGGCCGGCAGCCTGGAGGCCCAGTTCAAGCTCAACCCCGTCCGCCTGTCCATGGACGCTGCCAGCTTCCCTGTGGCCGCCAAGGACATGGCCAACCTGCGGGGCCGGGACGTGGGCGCACCCTATCTGCCTACCCTGCCCACGCCGGCAGGCGCCGCCAAAGATGGTTTTGTCAAAACGATGACCGAAGCCGGTCTGCTGTAAAACAGAAAGGACTGTGAAACATGGGAATTCCTACTGTCGCTAAAATGGAGATTTACCCCGTTGCCGGTCACGACTGCATGGAGCTCAATCTCTCCGGCGCCCACGCCCCCTACTTCACCCGCAACATTGTCATCCTCACCGACTCCAACGGCGTGGAGGGCGTGGGCGAGGTGCCCGGCGGCGAAAAGATCACCAAGGCCCTGGAGGACGTGAAGGACCTGGTGCTGGGCACCAGCATCGCCGACTACAAGCAGACCCTGAACAAGGTACGCGACTGGCTCAACGCCAACATCAAGGACGACGTGCGCGGCTTGCAGACCTTCGACCTGCGTACCGGCGTCCACGTGGTCACCGCCATTGAGGCTCCCCTGCTGGACCTGCTGGGCAAGTTCCTCAACGTGCCCGCCGCCGCCCTTATGGGGGACGGCATCCAGCGCCGCCGGGTTCAGTTTTTGAGCTACCTGTTCTATGTGGGCGACCGCAAAAAGACCGACCTGGAGTACGAGGAAGAGCCCGATTCCGACTGCGACTGGTACCGCCTGCGCCATGAGGAGGCCCTGACCCCCGAGGCCATTGTGGCCCTGGCCAAGGCCACCCATGAGAAGTACGGCTTTGTGGACTTCAAGCTCAAGGGCGGCGTGCTGGCCCCCAAAGAGGAGCTGAAGGCCGTCCAGGCCATCAAGGCCGCCTTCCCCGACGCCCGGGTGGATCTGGACCCCAACGGCTGCTGGAGCCTGGCCGAGGCCCTGGAAATCGCTCCCCAGCTGAAGGAGTGCCTGGCCTACTGCGAGGACCCCTGCGGCGCCGAGGGCGGCTTCTCCGGCCGTGAGATCATGGCCGAGTTCCGCCAGGCCACCGGTATGCCCACCGCCACCAACATGATCAACACCGACTGGCGGCAGATGTGCCACTGCCTGGCCCTCAAAAGCGTGGACATTCCCCTGGCCGACCCCCATTTCTGGACTATGAACGGCTCTGTCCGGGTAGGTCAGATGTGCAACGACTTTGGCATGATGTGGGGCTGCCACTCCAACAACCACTTTGACATCTCCCTGGCCATGGTGGTGCAGTGCGCCGCCGCCATCCCCGGCAGAATGAACGGCATCGACACCCACTGGATCTGGCAGGAGGGCCGGGAGCGGCTCACCAAGCAGCCCATGCAGATCGTGGACGGCTGCATCGACCTGCCCGAGAAGGGCGGCCTGGGCATTGAGGTGGACCGGGATCAGGTCATGAAGGCCCACCAGCTCTACATGGACAAGTGCTACGGCAAGGGCGCCCGCAACGACGCCGTTGGGATGCAGTACCTCATCCCCGGCTGGACCTTTGACAACAAGAAGCCCTGCCTGGTCCGCTGACCGATAAGGAGCGTGCCATGAACACCTTGCGTGAGTCTGCCAATCAGATTATCTCCGCCAGCATCGCCGCCGTCCTGCCCGACCAGGCGGTGCGCAGAGCCCTGGACGGGTTCCAGTCCCGGGGAAAAACCCTGCTGGTAGCCGCGGGTAAGGCCGCCTGGCAGATGGCCCACGCCGCCGTGACGGTACTGGGCCAGGTGGACGGCGGCGTGGTGGTGACCAAGTACCACCACGTCAAAAATCCCATCCCCGGGGTGACCTGCTATGAGACGGGGCATCCGGTGCCCGACCAGAACAGCTTTGACGCCACCAACAAGACGCTGGAGCTGGTCCGTGACCTGAAGCCGGAGGACACCGTGCTCTTTCTCCTGTCCGGCGGCGGCAGTGCCCTGTTTGAGCAGCCCCTGATCCCTGGCGAAGAGCTTCAGGATATCACCGGTCAGCTGCTGGCCAGCGGGGCGGACATTGTGGAAATGAACACCATCCGCAAGCGGCTCTCCGGGGTGAAGGGCGGCCGGTTCGCCCAGGCCTGCGCCCCCGCCCGGGTATTCAGCATCGTGCTGAGCGACATCCTGGGGGACCCCCTGGACATGATCGCCAGCGGCCCGGCCTGCCCGGACAGCAGCACCTGCGCCCAGGCCAGAGCCATCGCGGACAAGTACCACCTGCGCCTCTCCCCTCAGGCTGAGGCTCTGCTGGACCAGGAGACCCCCAAAACCCTGGACAACGTGGAGACCCAGATCACCGGCAGCGTGCGGGAGCTGTGCACGGCGGCCGCCAGAGCCTGTCAGGCCCTGGGCTACCAGCCCATCATCCTCACCGACCGGCTGTGCTGTGAGGCCCGTGAGGCGGGCAGCTTCCTGGGGACCATCGCCCAGGCCCACGCCGGCGCCGGTCAAAAGCGGGCCTTTATCGCCGGCGGCGAGACAGTGGTCCATTTGACCGGCAAAGGTCTGGGCGGCCGCAACCAGGAGCTCGCCCTGGCCGCCGCCCCGGCATTGGCTGGGCTCTCCGGCTGCTGCGTGTTCTCCGTGGGCAGCGACGGCACCGACGGCCCCACCGACGCCGCCGGCGGCTATGTGGACGGCCAGACCTGCGAGGCTTTGAAACAAGCCGGCGGGGACGTGTTCCGCACTCTGGCCGACAACGACGCCTACCACGCCCTTCAGGCGGTGGGCGGACTGATTATGACTGGCGCCACCGGTACCAATGTCAACGATGTCGCCGTGGCGCTGGTGGAATAACCTGATCACTTCCCTTCTTAATATTGCCTACTTCCCCTCTCTTTCTTAACATGACCTGGGCCCGGAGTGTCTAGCTCCGGGCCCAGGTCATGTTTTCCCGTCCGGGCAGACGTCCCCCTTGCTACGGCGTATATTGGGGGGCATACACAGCCGGCTACAGCGATATGATACCATATCTATACACACCAGACTGCACTGCCGCGTCCCTGTGCCTCCGCCAATTTTACTCAGAACCCTTTCATTTCTGTCAAAGCCATCTTCTCCCCTTGACAATTTCAATACTGATGGTAGAATATAGTTGACCTAGAACATGGGAATAAATCCGCTTTATCTTCCAATTTATTCCTGCCCTCAGTTTTCCGCTGCGAGGAGACGGTCCCCTGTGTTTTGTATCAAGCTGGCCGGCATTTCCATCGGGATTGACAATCAATATCCCTTTGTATTGGATCTCTGTTACCCCTATCTCACCGATCAGCCCCCTGCATTTACGGTACGTGCTACCGAAGAAGATCTCCGGGCGGAAGAAGCTGTCAGTCCGAATTCCCACCTGTGGTATCGGGAGAGCATCTGTATCTACCGGCGGATCTGCTTGGAGCTGCCCCGGTACGACGCATTTCTGATGCACGCCGCCGTGGTAGCCGTGGATGGCAGGGCCTATGTGTTCTCCGCCCCCAGCGGTGTGGGCAAAACCACCCACCTGAAACAGTGGCTGGATGTGTTTGGTCCCCGGGTTCAGGTTGTCAACGGCGACAAGCCCATCTTCCGCTTTATAGACGGAGTGCTGTATGCCTGCGGCACCCCCTGGATGGGCAAGGAGCGCCTGGGCAGCAATTTGACCTGTCCGGTGGATGGGATCTGCTTTCTGGAGCGGGGACAGGTCAATGAGATCCGCCCCCTTTCCCTGTCGGAGGTAAACAGCCGCCTGTTCCACCAGGTGCTGCTCCCCACGGAGTTGGATGTGTTCGACCGGTTCTGGGCCCTTTTGGAGCGGATGCTGGATGCGGTTCCCTTTTACCTGCTGCGATGCAAGCCAGAACCGGACGCCGCTCTGACAGCATATAATATGATGAGGAGGGTTGCCTATGATCCATGCAAAGCCGGGATTTCTGATGCGCAGGCTGGGCAATGACCACATGGTAGTGGCCATCGGCGAGGCCTGCCAGCAGTTCAACGGGATGGTACGGCTCAATGAGACCGGCGCTCTCTATTGGAATATGATAGAGGGAGGGACCACCCCCCAGGCGCTGGTGGCCAGGACTTTGGAGGTCTACGACGGCGTAGACGAGGAAACCGCCCGCCGGGATGTGGAGGCTTTCCTGGACGCCCTCTCCTTTGCCCTGGACCATGACCCGGCAGACCATTGAACAGGCGCTGGCCCAGTATGGCAAAGGGCTGTTCCGCACCGAGGGGGACAGCATGGAGCCCCTGCTCCATCACCAGAGCAGCATCGTGGTGATCGAAGCTGCCAATGGCCCTCTGAGCCGCTACGACGTGGCCCTCTACCGCCGGCCCACCGGAGCCTATGTGCTCCACCGGGTGGTGAAGGTGCTGGACGGGGCCTACCTGACCCGGGGGGACAACCGGCTCCACCGGGAGCGGGTGCCCGCCGATTGGGTGATCGGCGTGATGGCGGGTTTCTATCCCTCCCCTGACGGCGCGTATGTCTCCTGTGACAGCGCCATGTATCAGGCCTACCTGCGTGCCCTGAACCGGCGGTACCGCCGCCTCTGGCTCCGGGCCCTGCCCGGACGGGTCCGCAACAAGTTGTTTCCCTGAGTATTTTAATTATAAATATAGTTTCTGAAAGGAGTTGTCACAATATGACTGAGAAAAAAGCCTATGTGTCCGCCGAGGCCGAGGTGATCCTGTTTGACAACAGCGACGTGATCACCACTTCCGGCGCTGGCGGTGGAGGCGGATGCCCCGCTTGGGCCAACCAGAATGGCGTTTCGTGTTCGTACAATCTTACCGCCGTCTACTAAGCTGCAAAACCAAGAAGCCGGCAAACACGACTTGATTTGTCGTGTTTGCCGGCTTTCTTCTTTCCCACTCTATCTTGTATCAGAAGGAAAGGAACGGAGGCTCCTTGCTATGTTTTACAGACTCGCACCCAACTATTGGCTCCGGGGCTGGGAAAAGCTCACACAGGCGCTGGTCAACAGGCAGGATCATCAGATCCGTCCGTTGACAGCACATGAATTTCAAACACTTCTGCTTTGCGATGGGGAAACCGAACTGAATGGCATCCCCTTGACGCCGGAAATGGAAACCACGCTCCATACATATGAAGCTGACGGAATTATTGCGCCCTGTGCCCAACCAACTCCGCTGGACCCAGATCAATATTACCGGTATTATCATAACCGCTTTGTTCAGAGCGTATTTTGGTCTGTCACCGGGCGGTGCAATTATCGGTGCAGGCACTGCTTCATGGACGCCCCCGACGCTAAGCTGGGTGAGTTGTCCACCGCCGAGGCTCTGGATCTCATTGACCAGATGGCCCAGTGCGGCGTTCTTCAGGTGGATCTCACCGGCGGCGAGCCCTTTGTGCGCAAGGACCTGTGGGAACTGATCGACCGTATGTTGTCCTATCACATGACCATCGGAAAAATTTATACCAACGGCTGGCTGTTGGATGATTCCATTATCGACCAACTGAAGCGCCGGGGCCTTCACCCGGATATCTCCATCAGTTTTGACGGGATAGGCTGGCATGACTGGATGCGGGGAGTCAACGGTGCGGAAAACGCCGCTTTGCGGGCTTTTCGCCTGTGCCGTGATCACGGTCTGAAAACGGACGCAGAGATGTGTATCCACCGCGGGAACATCAACAGCCTGCCCCAGACTGTGGACGCCCTCAAATCGGCAGGCGTGGAAGTGCTGAAAGTATCCAACGTCTCCATGACGCCGCTCTGGCAATGCAACAGCCAGGGCAACGTCCTGACCCAGCAGGAATATATGGAGGGGATGCTCCCCTATATCGACTGGTACTACCGGACGGGCCGGCCGATCCGCCAGCTCACCTTGGGCGGGATCATTGTGCTGAACCAGGAGCTCCCTTATCATATCGTTCCCTCTCCTTACGATGGAACGGAGCACTGTCTGGACCGCCATCTGTGCGGCGCCGCCCGCTGGTCCTGCTATATCACCCCAGAGGGGCGGCTGCTGCCCTGTATGCCCATGACCTCCAGCCCCCAGCAGGAGCGGTTCCCCAAAGTCCAGGACATCGGGCTCCGTCAGGGGCTCAGCGACAGCTACTATATGCAGTTCGTCAATGGCCGGGTACGAGATCTGATGACAGCGAATCAGGAGTGCGCCGCCTGCAAATACCGCTATCACTGCGGCGGCGGCTGCCGGGCCACCGCACTCATCGATGGGGACTGCCAGCTCATGGGCTGCGACCGGCAGATGTGTTTCGCTTGGAAAAACGGCTATACCGACCGCATCCGCCAGACGGCGGAACAGGCCGTGGAGGCCTTCTGGCCCCAGCATCCCTGAGCTTTCTCCCTCCTGCCCAGGGGAACCTTTTGGATTTTCCCTGATTTTTCCCAAAAAGGGCTGTCAAAATGGGCGCAAATGCGGTATACTTTTGCCAATACCAATGCGCCGCACCCACGCCGTTCCACAGGCGGCAGCGCGGCAGAGGCTCAGCCCCCATGAGGAAGAGATGCGAGAAAGGAGAAGGTTCATTATGGCACGGAAAAAAGCGGACCCCGCAAAGGAAGCAGCTGCCCCGGCCACGGAGCAGGAAGTCCCCACTCAGGTGGACGCCGCCCCCGCGGTAGACACTACCCCGGCGGCAGAAACCGCCCCCGCCCCTGAAGCGGCTCCACCCGCCCCGAAAAAGACATCGACCCGGAAGAAGTCCGCATCCACCACGAAGAAGGCCGCCTCCCCGTCTAAAAAAGCGGCGGCAGAGAAAGCGGCCCCCGCAGCCGCCGAGGAGAAGGCCGAGCCGGCGGAGAAGAAGGCCCCGGCCGAGAAGAAAACTGCGGCTGCCGGGAAGAAGGCCCCTTCCACCCCCAAGAAGAAAGCCGCTTCCACCCGGAAAAAGGCCCCTGCCCCGGCGGAAGAGGCTCCGCCCGTTATGGAAGCACCCGCGCCTGTTCCGGAAGAGACTGTACCTGTTGTAGAGGAGGCTGCGCCTATGGATGAAATGTCCCATCTGCCCCGCAGGAGCATCGCCTTTATCGGCTCGGAGTGCCACCCCTTTGTGAAAACCGGCGGCCTGGGCGACGTGATGTACGCCCTGCCCCGGGAGCTGGCCCGGCTGAACTGCGACGTGCGGGTCATCCTGCCCCGTTACGCCTGCATCCCCCAGGAATTCCAGGACAAGATGATCTACCGGGGCGAGTTCTACATGGACCTGGGCAAAACCGGCCGGGAGTATTATGTGGGGATCATGGAGTACATCAACGACGGCGTGGTGTACGATTTTATCGACAACCAGGAGTTCTTCTCCGTGGGCAAGCCCTACACCAATCTGGTGGACGACATTCCCAAATACTGCTTCTTCGGCAAGGCCGCCCTGGCCGCCCTGAACTACATGGACTGGATTCCCGACATCATCCACTGCCACGACTGGCAGGCAGGGCTGGTGCCGGTGTATCTGCGCACCCTGTTCAAGGACTCCCCGGTGGGCCGGGCCAAGTCGGTCATCACCATCCACAACCTCCGCTTCCAGGGTGTGTACAACATCCCCACCATTCAGTATTGGTCCGGCCTGCCCAAGGAGGTCTTTGAAATGGGCGCCCTGAAGCAGAACTGGGTGGACGCCAACATGCTCAAGGGCGGCCTGGCCTATGCCGACCGCATCACCACCGTCAGCGGCACCTATGCCTGGGAGATTCAGACCAGCGAATACGGCGAGGGCCTGGAGGACCACCTGCGCTATCACAGCGGCAAGCTGCGGGGCATCGTCAACGGCATCGACTACGGCATGTGGAACCCGGAGACCGATCCCGCCCTGGCGGTGAACTACGGCCTGGGCAATGTGCTGGACCACAAGATGGAAAACAAACTGGCCCTCCAGAAGGAGCTGGGGCTGGAAGAGGACACCGGCAAGTTCGTCATCGGCCTCATCTCCCGCCTCACCAACCAGAAGGGCCTGGATCTGGTCAACGCCATCATGACCCAGGTGCTGGACGGCAATACCCAGGTGGTGGTGCTGGGCACCGGAGACAAGGAGTATGAGGACGCCTTCCGCTACTACGAGGGGGCCTACAAGGGTACCTTCAGCGCCTGCATCCAGTATGACGAATCCCGGGCCCACCGCATCTACGCCGGCGCCGACGTGCTGCTGGTGCCCTCCCGGTTTGAGCCCTGCGGCCTGACTCAGCTCAACGCCATGCACTACGGCACCCTGCCCATCGTCCGGGAGACCGGCGGTCTGAAGGACACGGTGGAGCCCTACAACGAGTTTACCGGCGACGGCAACGGCTTTACCTTCGACCGCTACGAGTCCGGCCTGCTGCTGGACGCCATTAACCGGGCCAAAACCCTCTACTTCAACAACCGCTATCACTGGGACGAGGTGGTCCAGCGGGATATGGCCAAGGACGTGTCCTGGGAGCAGTCTGCCAGGCAGTACAAGGACCTCTATCTGGAACTGACTCCCTGGTGAGCCTCCCCGTTTTTCTCATCTGTTTAAAAGAGCCCGCGGCAGAACCTCCCGTTCCGCCGCGGGCCTTTTTGCCGCTGACAGTGGCACCAGAATAAAAAAAATCGGAGCAGACGGCAATGCGCCTGCTCCGACCTGGCGGAGGTGAAGAGATTCGAACTCTTGCGCCGGCAAAGCCGACCTACCGGATTTCGAATCCGGACCCTTCAACCACTTGGGTACACCTCCAAGTAAACACCACTTTGCTAGGATACCTTATTTTTACCCACTTGTCAATATTGCAGACCGGGACAAAATAGGGTATAATCCATAAGAAACCAATTTTCGGTCTGTACGGAAAGGGAGCGCTATGGAAGAATTAAAGCGACGGATCCTAAACGAAGCAGTTGTGGGCGAGGGCGACATCATCCATGTGGACATGTTCCTCAACCACTGCATGGACATGGAACTGATGGAGCGCATGGGCAGTACCCTGGCCAAACGCTTCCGGGGGGAGAAGATCACCAAGGTTCTCACCGCCGAGAGCTCCGGCATTGCCCTGGCTTGTTTTACCGCCCGGGCCTTGGGTGTGCCGGTGATCTACGCAAAAAAATTCCAGACCGGATACATTGACCCCAACGTATACTCCGCCGAGACCCATTCGTTCTCCATGGACAAGTCGTACACCCTCCGGGTCTCCAAAAAATATTTGACCGAAAATGATCGGGTGCTGTTGGTGGACGACATCCTATCCAACGGCCAGACCATCCTCAGCCTGCTGGAGCTGGTCTCCAAGTCCAGAGGCGAAGTGGTGGGCGTGGGCATCGCCATCGAAAAAGCCATGCGGGACGGCGGCCGGGTGCTGCGCAGCATGCACATCCGGGTGGAGTCCCTGGCCACTGTCCAGGCCATTGAAAACGGCCAAATTATTCTGGCATAACGAGGTAATCTCTATGATCGACCCTTCAGAGCCTCTTCAGTCCAATGCCTTTGCCGACTTCAACGGCATTGAGGTACAGGCCACCGGCGAGAACACCGCCCAGGCGGTGTTGGAGATCGGCCCAAACAGTCTGAATCCCTACGGTCTCCTCCACGGAGGCGCCTACTACACCCTGGCCGACTGCGCCTGCGGCGCCGCCTGCCGGAACGACGGCAGGAAATATGTCACCCTCCACGGCGGCCTTGATTTTCTCCACAGCGCCAAAAGCGGCACCGTCATCGCCACCGCCGTAGTCCATCACCGGGGCCGATCCACCTGCATGGTCACGGTAGAGATCACCGACCAGGCGGGCGCCCTGCTGGCTACCGGCAACTATACCTTCTTCTGCGTCACTCAGTCATGACCATTGGACCTATCCCCAGTGGGGGGCGGCGGTTGCGCCGCCCCTCTTTTCTGCGTCCGCTCCCCCATCCACAGCTGCCAGGCCACCATGGCGCCCAGGGGCGCCAGGATCAGCCCTCCCACCCCCAGCAGCCGAAATCCCGCATACATGCTGACCAAGGCCAGCAGCGGCGGCAGGCCGGCCTGACGGCCCACCAGCCTGGGCTCCAGCAGGCTGCGGGTGACGGTGAGCCCGGCGTACAGCACCAGCAGCCCCAGGCCCAGGGGAAGGTCCCCCAGCAGCAGCACCACCAGCGCCCAGGGCACCAGCACCGCTCCGCTGCCCAGCACCGGCAGGGCGTCCACCAGGGCGATCCCCCCAGCGGCCAGCAGGGCGGGCTCCACCCCCAGCACCAGCAGCCCCAGGGCGGACAGTCCAAAGGAAGTCAGGGCCAGAATGCCCTGGGCTTTCAGCCACCCCCGCAGGGCCTGTCCCGCCGCCCCCAGCCAGCCTAAAACCCTCTCCTTCAGCTCCAGCGGCAGGCAGTCCAGAGCTGCGGACAGTCCCGGTCGCCCGGCACTGAGATAATAGGTGGCCAACAGGGCCGCAAACAGAAAGAGCCCAGCCCCAGGCAGCCCGGCTGCCGCCCCGGCCAGCCAGCTTCCCACCTGCCCGGGCAGGGCCAGCAGGGCCCCTCCTCCCCCCTCCGCCGCCTGGAGTATTCCCTGCCGCAGCTCCGGCGGTAAGGCGATCAGGCCCCGGGTGAGCCATTCCTCTCCCCAGTCCAGCAGCCATTCCATCTCCTCCAGCAGGGCGGGCAAGCCGGAGACCAGCCGGACAGCCTCATACCACAGCCGCCACAGCACCAGACCTACCACGGCAGCCGCCCCTGCGGCCAGCCCCAGGGTGCACACCCCCGCCGCCCACCGCCGAGGCAGACGGAACCGCTTACACAACAGCCTCACCACCGGCTCCATGAGCCAGGCCCCCACCGCTCCCACCAGAAAGGGCAGGGTCAGCGGCAGCACCCATCGGGCCACGATCCACGCCCCGGTAGCCCCCAGAACCAGCCCCAACAGCCGGACCATCCACCTTCTCTCCCGCCCTTCCTCCACAGGCTCACCTCCATTTATGTACATATCGACGAAATTCATCTGGTGTATTCAGGTAGAAATCGGCATCTGATGAACAGTTTACCCTTGCGGCCGGGACTTTATTGTGCTAAAATAGACCGCAGCACAAAAACAAATGCTTTTCTGTCACGGACAAGAGGAGGTCCATAGAATGGGCAAGGCACCGGGCTATTTTATCGTGGAGGCAAGCGCACTGCCGGAGGTCTTTCTCAAGGTGGCGGAGGCCAAGCGGCTGCTGGAGACCGGTGAGGCCGCCGCCGTCAATCAAGCGGTGCGCCGGGTGGGCATCAGCCGCAGCGCCTTCTATAAATACAAGGATGCGGTCCGCCCCTTCAATGACATGCTCCACGGCCGGATCGTCACCTTCCAGATCGTGCTGAAGGATGAGCCGGGGCTGCTGTCCTCTGTCCTGAATATTTTTGCCGCCTCCGGCGGGAATATTCTGACCATCAACCAGACCATTCCGGTGAACGGCTGCGCGGCGGTCACCATCGGGGCCGAGACCTCCGGTCTCCAGGTTCCTGTGGAGGAACTGCTGGACCGGCTGCTCCAGGTGGACGGTGTGCTGCGCAGAGAAGTGATATCAGGCTAACGCCCAATGGGCAAAGGAGGTATAGAAATGGTGAACGTAGCGATCCTGGGTTTCGGCGTGGTTGGCTCCGGCGTAGCCGAGGTTCTGGCCACCAACGGCCATCATATTGATTCCAAAGTGGACGATCTGATCCGCCTGAAATATATCCTGGACGTACGGGACTTCCCCGACAGCCCCTTTGGGGACAAGGTGGTCCACGATTTCAGCATCATTGAGAACGACCCCGAGGTCAACATCGTGGTGGAAACCATCGGCGGGGCCAAGGTGGCCCTGGACTTTACCCGCCGGGCCCTGAAGGCGGGCAAGAGCGTGGTCACCTCCAACAAGGAGCTGGTGGCCGAACACGGCTGCGAGCTGCTCCAGCTGGCACAGGAGCACGGGGTGAGCTACCTGTTCGAGGCCAGCGTGGGGGGCGGCATCCCCATCATCCGCCCCCTGAACCAGTGCCTGGCCGCCAACGAGATCGAGGAGATCTCCGGCATCCTCAACGGCACCACCAACTATATCCTCACCCGGATGATCCGGGGGGGACTCAGCTTTGAGGCGGCGCTGAAGGAGGCTCAGCAGAACGGCTACGCCGAGCAGGACCCCACCGCCGACATCGAAGGCCACGACGCCTGCCGCAAGATCTGTATCCTGGCCTCTCTGGCCTTTGGCCGCCATGTCTATCCCCGGCAGGTACCCACCGAGGGCATCACCGGCGTCACCCTGGCCGATGTGGCCTACGCCGACTCCTGCGGCAAAAAGATCAAGCTGCTGGGCCGGGCCATCCATCGGGAGGACGGCAAGGTGTGCGCCTTTGTGGCCCCCCACCTGGTGGACGGGGAGGACCCCCTCAGCGGGGTGGAGGACGTGTTCAACGCCATCTCCGTCCGGGGCAACGCCATCGGCGATGTGATGTTCTACGGCCGAGGGGCGGGCAAGCTGCCTACCGCCTCCGCCGTGGTGGCCGACGTGATTGACGCCGCCCGCCACAAGGACGCCAAAAAGAAGGTGTTTTGGGCCGAGGGCGGCGAGGACGTGACCGTCCCCCCCACCGACCTGGTGAGCGCCTGGTACGTCCGCACCGAAGGCCGGCTGGAATATGTGAAGGCCGCCTTCCCCGACTGTCCGCTGCTGCCCCGGGCAGGAGCGCCGGTCAATGAATTTGCCTTCCTCACGCCGCCCATGACCCGGGCCCAGCTGGACAGCAAGCTGACCACCATGGCGCCCTGCTCCGTGTTCCGGGTACTGGACTGAGCGCATAGGATATCGCAAAGAGATTTTACCTGATTTAGGGGGTACAAACGCCAATGGGACTCATCGTACAAAAATTTGGCGGCAGCTCTGTGGCTGACGCCGACCGCATCCGCAACGTGGCCCGCATCATCACCGAAACCTACCGCCGGGGCCACAGCGTGGTGGCGGTGCTCTCCGCTCAGGGGGACACCACCGACGACCTGATCGCCAAGGCCGCTGAGATCAACCCTAACGGCTCCAAGCGGGAGATGGATATGCTGCTCTCCACCGGCGAGCAGATTTCCTGCTCCCTGTGCGCCATGGCCATCGAGGCCATGGGCTATCCTGTCATCTCCCTGACGGGCTGGCAGGCCGGGTTCCGCACCAACTCCGTCTACGGCGACGCCCGCATCAAGCGGCTGAACACCGAGCGGGTACTGGCCGAGCTGGACAAAAAGACCATCGTCATCGTCACCGGCTTCCAGGGCCTGAACAAGTACGAGGACATCACCACCCTGGGCCGGGGCGGCTCCGATACCTCCGCCGTGGCGCTGGCCGCCGCCCTCCGGGCCGACCTGTGCCAGATCTTCACCGACGTGGACGGCGTGTTCACCGCCGATCCCCGCCATGTGACCGGCGCCTTCCAGCTGGATGAGATCACCTATGACGAGATGCTGGAGCTGGCCACCCTGGGCGCCCAGGTGCTCCACAATCGCTCCGTGGAAATGGCCAAACGCTACAACGTCAATCTGGAGGTACTCTCCAGCTTCACCGGCAAGCCCGGCACCAAAGTCAAGGAGGTTGCGAAAACCATGGAAAAAATGCACATCAGCGGGGTTGCCTGCGATAAAAATGTGGCCCGTCTGGCTGTGGTGGGTCTGGCCGACCAGCCCGGCATCGCCTTTAAGATCTTCTCTCTGCTGGCCAAGGAAAAGGTCAACGTGGACATCATCCTCCAGTCTATCGGCCGCAATGACACCAAGGACATCAGCTTCACCGTGGGTAAGCAGGATATGGAGCGCTCCAAGGAGATTCTGGAGGCCAACAAGGCTGCTCTGGGCTTTGACCACATCGACGTGAATGACTCCATTGCCAAGGTGTCCATCGTGGGCGCCGGCATGATCCACAACCCCGGCGTGGCCGCCAAGATGTTTGAGGCTCTGTACAACGCCGGTATCAACATCAACATGATCTCCACCAGCGAGATCAAGGTCTCCGTTCTGGTGGATCTGGCCGAGGCCGACCGCTCCGTCCAGGTCATCCACGACCGCTTCTTCCACGAGTTCGGCGGCAACTGAATTCCATAGCAAAACCGGCCCTCACAGCAGAGGGCCGGTTTTTTCATCGGGCAGCAAAACAATTTTGTTGTGGTAAGCCCGGCGGTAGAGCAACAAGCCTACCCCGCAGGAAACGGTCTCTGCCGCCAGAAAGGCCAGCCATACCAGGTCCCCAGCCAGCGCCCCCAGCAAGCAGGCCGCCGGCAACAGCACCACCACCTGCCGCAGCAGGGAGATAGCCAGGCTGGCGTTGGCCGAACCCAGGGCCTGGAGAACAGAGCACAGCACCAGGGACACCCCGGCAAACAGAAAGGACAGGGCGATGAGCCGCAGGGCAGCCACGCCCGCCGCCATCAGCTCCCCCTCCGCCTCAAAGAGGGTGAGCAGCGGACCGGCCAGGGTCAGCAGGAAGATGGTACCCACCGCCATGAGCACCACCGTCAGCGTTAAAGCAAAGCGCACCGTCCCAGTGATCCGTCCCTTTTGCTTGGCGCCAAAGTTGAAGCTGATGATGGGCACCAACGCGTTGGTCATGCCGTAGAGGGGCATAAAGATAAAGGATTGAATCTTGTAGTACGCCCCCAGGATGAACACCCCGAAGGGGGTGAAATAGGGGAGAATCAGGTTCATGCCCACCGTCATCACGCTGGACAGGGCCTGCATGAGGATAGCGGGAAAGCCCACCTTGAAGATGGCCCGGATGATCTCCCCGTCCGGCCGGAACCCTCGGAAGGACAGGCGGATGAGCTTGCTGCGCTTTACCAGGAAAAAGCCGGCGGCCAACCCTACCAGTTGGCCCATCACCGTGGCCAGGGCGGCTCCCGCCACCTCCAGCCGGGGAAAGGGGCCGATGCCGAAGATGAGCAGGGGGTCCAGCACCAGGTTGACCACCGCTCCAATGCCTTGGATCAGCATGGGGCCCACCATGTCCCCGGTGGCCTGGAGGGTTCGCTCCCCGGCAAACTGCATACACACCCCGATGGACAGGCCGGTGACGATGGTCAGGTACTGGGCTCCATATTCCACCTGCTGGGGCACATTGGAGAACAGAGTCAGAAAGGGCCGGGCAAAGCCCACCCCCAGCACCAGAAAGCCCAGCCAGCACATGGTATACACAAAGTAGCCGTTGGCGGCCACCCGCTCCGCGTCCCGCTGCCGCCGCTGGCCCAGGCGGCGGGCCAGCAGGGCGTTGAACCCCACGCCGGTGCCCACGCACACCGCCACCATCAGCATCTGCACCGGGTACACCAGGGCCAGGGCCTCAAACCCGTCCCGGCTCAGCCGCACCACAAACAGGCTGTCCACCAGGTTGTACAAAGCCTGAATCAGCATGGACAGGGCCATGGGCCAGGACATGCTCAGCACCAGCCGGCGTACCGGCATGACCCCCATTTTATTTTCCTCCACAGAATTCCCCCTTAAAGACAAAATCAGGGCGTGCAGACGCACGCCCCGATTGTATTCTCCCCCTCGGCGTGGCAGCCCGGGGGGCGTTATAGCGTTTTTACATATCTCAGATCGCGGCACACTATCCCATGGGGAAAGGGCACCAGCTGAACCGTACCATCCCAGGAAAAACCGTGGCGCTCGTAGAACCGCCTGGCCCCCTGGTTCTCCTCCAGCACAAACAGGGTACAGCCGGGATAGCCCGCCGCCCGCAAACGATCCACAGCCTCCTCCAGCAGAATCCCTCCAAACCCGGAACTGGTTCTGCCAGGCTCTGTATAAAGGGAGATTACCTCACCCCAACCGGGGTAGTTTGAGGAATCAATTACCATTTCTGCGCTCTGGCGGGGACTGGAACCGGAACGGATGGGGCCGTAAGTACAGCAGGCCACCGGATGGTCATTTTCGTAAAGCAAAAGGCCTTTGCATCGCTTGGTACTATAGTCATCCCGGAAATAAGGCACCCAGTGCTCCTCGGTGATGACCTCTCTGAGGTAGTCATCCGGCACAGCTCCCCGGTAAGCGGTCCGCCAGCCCCGGCAGTGGATGGCGCTCATGGCTTTAAAATGCGCCTCGGTGGAGGCGTCCACAAAGTGGAGCTCAGGCATGGACGGCCTCCCCGGCCTGCTCCTTCTGCTGCCGCTCCGCCTCCTGCTTGGCCAGGCCTCTGGCGTTGGCCAGCATCAGCTTGATGCGGTTCTCCTGGTTGATCTTGGTGGCGCCGGGGTCGTAGTCGATGGCCACAATATTGGAGTTGGGATAGTCGTCCTTTAGCTTACGGATCATGCCCTTGCCCACGATATGGTTGGGCAGGCAGCCGAAGGGCTGGGTGCACACGATGTTGGGGGTGCCGGAGTGGATGAGCTCCAGCATCTCGGCGGTGAGCAGCCATCCCTCCCCCATCTTGTTGCCCTCCCCCAGGTAGCCCTGGATCAGGCGGCGGAGGTCGGAAAAGGTGCCGGGGGCCCGGAAGCCGCCCCGCTTCATGGCGTCCACCATGGCCTGCTCGCACTTTTCCACATAGTGGCGGAAGGCGCCGCAGGCCGCCTTTTTAGCCCACTTGCCCCCGTAGATGTCCACATCCACTTCCCGGTTGTAGATTTTGAAGATAATGAAGTCGGTAAGGCCGGGCACCACCGGCTCCGCCCCTTCGTCCAGCAGGAACTGCTCCAGATTATTATTGCCCAGGGGGGAGTATTTGATGTAAATCTCACCGACCACGCCCACCCGGACCTTGGGCTCCCCGTGGACGGGGACAGCCTTGAAGGCGGCCACGATGTGGTCGAAGTGCTTGACCATGCTCTTGAAGTTGAGGCCCCGGCCCCGCTTCATCTGCCCCAGCAGAAAACCCTCCATCCGCTTGATGGTACGCTCGGTCTGGCCGGGGTTCACCTCGTAGGGCCGCACCTGATTGGCGCACTGGACGATGATATCGCCGTACACCAGGGCAAAGACCGCCTTGCGCAGAGAGCTCAGATCCAGCTTGAAGCCGGGGTTGTGCTCCAGGCCGGACAGATTCAGCGAAATCACCGGGATGTACTCCAGCCCCGCCTTGACCAGCGCCTTGCGCAGCAGGTGGATGTAGTTGGAGGCCCGGCAGCCGCCGCCGGTCTGGGTAATGAGCAGAGCCACCTTGTGGGGGTCGTACTTGCCGCTTTTCACCGCGTCGATGAGCTGGCCGATGACCAGCAGGGCGGGATAGCAGGTATCGTTGTGGACATACTTCAGCCCCTCGTCCACAATGTTGCGGTGGTTGGTGGTGAGCATCTCCAGTTTGTAGCCTTCCATTTGAAATATCTTGGCGATCAATCCGAAATGCACCGGCAGCATGGTGGGAAAGAGGATGGTGTACTCCTCCTTCATCTCCTTGGTAAACAGAAGGCGGCCGGTCTTGTCATATACTAATTCAGCCATTGAACTTTGTCCTTTCGCTCATGCTATCGTCCGGTCACTGACGGGCCTGCCGGGCGTCCATAGCGGCCATCAGGGAGCGCACCCGGATGCGCACCGCCCCCAGGTTGCTGATGTCGTCGATCTTCAGCTGGGTGTACAGCTTGCCGCCGCTCTCCAGGATATCCCGCAGCTCGTCGGTGGTGATGGCGTCGGTGCCGCAGCCGAAGCTCACCAGCTGCACCACCTGCATGTCGGGCTGGGTACACACATACCGGGCGGCATTGTACATCCGGGACTGGAAGGTCCACTGGTTGAGCACCTTCCGAGGGGCGTAGCCCTCCAGATAGCTGAGGGCATCCTCGGTGACCAGCACGAAGCCAAAGGAGGTGATCAGGTCGTTGATGCCGTGGTTGATCTCCGGATCAATGTGGTAGGGACGGCCGCAGGCCACGATGATGGGCATGTGGTTGGCCCGGGCATATTCGATGTACAGCTTGCCGGTCTCCCGGATATCGTGCACGTAGGCCTCGTAGGCGGCATAGGCCGCCTTGACCGCTGACTCCACCTCCCGCCGGGGGATGTTGAACTCCTCCCCCAGCAGCTTGGAGATCCGCTTGCCAAAGTCCTTGTGGCGCCACAGGCCCACATAGGGGTTGAGGAACTTGGTCTGCTTCAGCAGGGGCACGTTGGCGGCCAGCAGCTCGGGGTAATAGGCCACCACCGGGCAGTTGTAGTGATTGTCCCCGATGCCCTCGTCGTTGTTGTAGGACATGCAGGGGTACCAGATGGCGTCCACGCCCGCCTCCACCAGGGCCTCCACATGGCCGTGGAGCAGCTTGGCGGGATAACACACCGTATCCGAGGGGATGGTGTGCTGCCCCTTCAGATAGAGCTTGCGGGAGGACTCGGGAGAGAGCACCACCTCAAAGTTCAGGTGGGTGAAGAAGGTAAACCAGAAGGGCAGGTTTTCGTACATATTCAGGCCGAAGGGAATGCCCATCTTTCCCCGGACCCCGGTGCCGGAGCCCTTGCCCTCCAGGGCGCGGAGCTTTTTGTACTTGTACACCATCAGGTCGGGGTTCTCCGCCTTGGGCTTGCCCAGGGGGCGGGAACAGCGGTTGCCCGAAATGAACCGGCGGCCGCCGTCAAAGGTGTTGACGGTGAGGGAGCAGTGGTTGGTGCACAGGTTGCAGGTGGTGGGCTTGGCGGTGTGGCTGAAGGTAGCCAGGGCCGCCTCCGGCAGGATGGCGCTCTTGTCCAGGTGGAGGTCCCGGGCGAACAGGGCGGCGCCAAAAGCCCCCATGATGCCCGAAATGGTGGGCCGGGTCACGTTGCGGCCCAGCTCCAGCTCAAAGGCCCGGAGCACCGCGTCGTTGTGGAAGGTGCCGCCCTGGACCACGATGTGCTGGCCCAGGTCGTCGGCGGAGGCCGCCCGGATGACCTTGTACACCGCATTTTTCACGATGGAGATGGACAGGCCGGCGGAAATGTCCTCCACGCTGGCCCCATCCTTCTGGGCCTGCTTCACGGAGGAGTTCATGAACACGGTGCACCGGGAGCCCAGGTTTACCGGGTGCTTGGCCAGCAGGCCCAGCTTGGAAAAGTCGGCAATGTTGTAGCCCAGGGCCTTGGCAAAGGTCTCGATGAAGGAGCCACAGCCGGAAGAGCAGGCCTCGTTGAGCATGATGGAGTCCACCGCGCCGTTGCGGATCTTGAAGCACTTCATGTCCTGGCCGCCGATGTCGATGATAAAGTCCACGTCGGGGTTGAAGTGGGCGGCCGCCTTGTAGTGGGCCACAGTCTCCACCAGACCGGCGTCGCAGTTGAAGGCGTTTTTGATCAGGTCCTCGCCGTAGCCGGTAACCGCCGCGCCCTTGATGGTGATCCGGTCGCCGCACAGGGGGTAAATTTTCCGCATCTGGTCCAGCACCACCGCCACCGGGTTGCCCAGGTTGGACTGGTAATAGGTGTACAGCAGCCCGCCGTCGGCGGTGATGAGGGCCATCTTGGTAGTGGTGGAACCGGCATCAATGCCCAGCCAGGCATCGCCGGAATAGGTGTGGATATCCACCTCCGGGGGATGCATGGCGTTGTGCCGGGCCAGGAAGGCGTCGTAATCGGCCTGGCTGCTGAACAGGGGCTCCATGGTGTCCACCAGGCCCACGCTGTCCACACTCTTCTCCAGCCGCTCCAGCATGTCGTCAAAGGAGCACTCGTCAAAGTCGGTGGCGCACAGGGCGGCGCCGATGCCGGCAAAGCAGTCCCCGTCCTCGGGGAAGATGGCGTGCTCCTCGTCCAGCTTCAGGGTCTCCACAAACCGCTGGCGCAGACCGGCGATGAAGTGGAGGGGCCCGCCCAGAAAGACGATCTTGCCCTTCAGCTCCCGGCCCTGGGTCAGGCCGGCCACCGTCTGGTCCACCACCGCCTGGAAGATGGAGGCGGCCACATCCTCCTTCCGCCCGCCCTGGTTGAGGATGGGCTGGATATCGCTCTTGGCAAACACGCCGCAGCGAGAGGCGATGGGATAGATTTTCTCATGCTTCATGGAAAGCGCATCCAGCTCATCCACCGTCACGTTCATCAGGGTGGCCATCTGGTCGATGAAAGCGCCGGTACCCCCGGCGCAGGAGCCGTTCATCCGCTCCTCCAGAGCGCCGCCGAAGAAGATGATCTTGGCGTCCTCGCCCCCCAGCTCAATAACCGCGTCGGTGTCCGGGATAAATGTGTTGACAGCGGCGGCGGTGGCGTACACCTCCTGCACGAAGTCGATGCCCGCCGCCTTGGCCACACCCAGGCCGGCGGAGCCGGTGATGGCGATGCGCACCTGCTGGCCCCGCAGCTTCTCCTCAATGGAACGCAGGGTCTCCGCCGCCCGCTCCCGGGCCTTGGAGTAGTGCCGCTCGTAGGAGCGGAACAGCAGCTGGTTCCCCTCGTCCAGTACCACCACCTTGACCGTGGTGGAGCCAATGTCAATTCCAATCCGAAGACTCATATACTCACCTGGTATCCTTTACCCTGTTTCATTTCATTCAGAATTTCGCACCCATAATAATATATCAAAACTAATTTTATTACAAGCCTATTCCAATAAAATGCGGGAAATTCCGTATTCAGAAGGAATAACTGACGAAAATGCGCCTGCCGCGGCGGGGCGGCAGGCGCAATTTCAACAATTCCTATGGCTCTATGGTACTATTCAGCGGCGGTAGGTACGGGTAATGTGGGCCAGTTTTCCGGACACCGAGGGGTTGAATGCGTCAGCCCGCACCCGCCAGGACCAGTTCTGGGGGCCCATGGTGCCGGGGGCGTTGACCCGGGCGTCGCCTCCCAGGCCCAGCAGGTCCTGGAAGGGGGCAATCGCCAGCCGGCAGGGGGACATCCAGGCCCCGCACACGGCTCCCCAACCGTAGCCCTCGTCCTCCCGCAGCCGCAGGTAGTCAAAGGCGTACTGCCGCTCGGCAGGGCTGGCCTCGGTAAACAGCCACTGGACAAAGGTGGGGGTGTCGTGGGTACCGGTGTAGATCACCGCGTCCCGGGGGCAGTTGTGGGGCAGATAGGCGCTCTCCCCCACCGGGTCGAAGGCATAGACCAGCACCTTCATACCGGGCAGGCCGCTTTTGGCGATGTAGGCCAGGGCATCGGCGTCCAGGTCTCCCAGGTCCTCGGCAATGAGGGCCAGGCCGGGCACCTTTTTCAGCACATTGAGCAGAGCGTCTCCGGGCCCCTTCTCCCAGTGGCCCTCCCGGGCATCCTTGGCCCCCTGGGGGATGGACCAGTAGGTATGGAAGGCACGGAAGTGATCAATGCGCACCACGTCGTACAGCCGGGCCATCTGAGCGCCCCGCCGCTTCCACCAGGCAAAGCCGGTCTTTTTGTGATAGTCCCAGTCGTACAAGGGGTTGCCCCAGTGCTGGCCCACGTCCGAGAAGGCGTCTGGGGGCACCCCGGCCACGCAGGAGGGGCGCATATCCTCCTTGAGCTGGAAGAGCTCCGGATTGCCCCACACCTCGGCGCTGTCCGGGGAGACGTAGATAGGCAGATCCCCGATGATGGACACGCCCTTGGAGTTGGCATAGGACTTTACCGCTGTCCACTGGCGGAAGAAGAGATACTGCAAAAAGACCTGGAATTCACATTCATCCGCCAGCTCCGCCCGATAGGCCGCCATGGCCGCCGGCCGGCGCAGCCGGGCCTCATCGGGCCAGGCCGCCAGCTCCTTGCCGTCAAAGTGGGCCCTGAGGGCCAGGAAGAGGGCGTAATCAGGGAGCCAGTCCTCCTCCTCCAGCGCGAACTTGGCCAGCTGAGCGGCGTATTTCTGCCGGCCCCGCTCAAAGGCGCGGCGGAGCAGGGGCATACGGGTGGCGTGCAGCCAGGCATAGTCCACCCGATCCGGGTCGTCCCGGCGGGCGGTGTTCAGCTCCTCCCAAGTGAGCAGCCCCTCCTGGGCCAGCTCATCCAGGTCCAGGAACATGGGATTTCCCGCAAAGGAGGAGGCGGACATGTAGGGGGAGTCTCCGCCGCCAGGGGGCACCAGGGGCAGGATCTGCCAGAATTTCTGGCCGCCCTCCGCCAAAAAGTCAATAAAACGCCGGGCGGGCTGACCCAGGGTGCCGATGCCGTAGGGCCCCGGCAGGGAAAAGACGGGCAGCAGAATCCCGCTGGCTCTCGCTTGCATCACTTGCATAAACAGGCCTCCACTTCTTCGTTGTCGAAAGACCTCATTATTATACCCTCTTCCGTTTCATCCCGCAAGCCGGAAAATGGAAGGGGCGCCGCGTTTCTCCCGCTGGCGCCCCCGCTGTTAGGTCGTCTCCTCAATGGATTTCCGGATGCTCTCGTATACCTGGTCCTGCCCCTGGCACATCACCAGCAATATGGTGCCGTCGGTGAGGGTGCCCAGCCTGGCCTTGTCGGCAATGTCGTACTGGTCGGCCAGATAGTGCTGAAAATTACCCTTCTGGGTTGCGATAAAATCGTTGAGGCCGCTGCGCACCGCCTCCTCCCGGCCCGCCTTGGGGCAGACGGCGGCGATGCCATAGGCCTTGACGTTCATCATGGACACCGACAGGGCGCAGGCCTCCACGTCCTCCGCCTTCAGGCCCAGCAGGTCAAAGGCGGCCTGGCCCATGTCGTCCTCCACCGAGGTGATGATGGGGAAGGCGCTGTTGGCGTCCTCGTCCCGGGCGGCCTGGATGGCGGTTTCATAGCGCTGGGTGCGCTCCTCTGGCGTCATGGACTCCACGGTGTTCTTGTTCTTGTCGCCGCACCCTCCCAGCAGCAGGGCCAGGGTCAGGGTGAACAGGATGGCTTTTTTCATAGTTGGTTCTCCTTTTCTCTTTCTTGCTTTTGGACGGTGAGGCCCTCCGGCCCGCCGTCGATGCGCAGGGTGTCTCCCGCCGCCGCCTGACCGCTGAGCAGCAGCTCGGCGGCCGGGTCCTCTACCTGGGCGCGAATGGCCCGGCGGAGGGGCCGGGCTCCGTAGTCTGGGTCGAAGCCCAGCCCAGCCAGGGCCTCCAGGGCTCCGTCGGTCCAGGTCAGGGTCACACCCAGGGCTTGCATCCGTTCCCCCACCTGGGCCAGCATCCGCTTGGCGATAACCTTGATCTCGGCACGGCCCAGCTGGGTAAACACGATGGTCTCATCCAGCCGGTTGAGAAACTCCGGCCGGAATACCTTTTTCAGGTCCTCCAGCACGGCGGAGCGCAGCTCCTCCGGCGTCCGGGTCTCTCCGTCCCGGTGATGGGCGGCGGAAAAGCCCAGCCGTGCTCCTTTGGCGGTAATGCGGCTGGCCCCCACGTTGGAGGTAAGCACCACCACCGCGTTGCGGAAGTCGGCTTTCCGGCCCTGGGCGTCGGTGACCGTCCCGTCCTCCATGATCTGGAGCAAAATGCCCCACACGTCGGGGTGGGCCTTTTCGATCTCGTCAAAGAGCACCACGCAGTAGGGCCGCCGCCGCACCTTCTCGGTGAGCTGTCCTCCCTCCTCATGGCCCACATAGCCGGGGGGCGAGCCGATGAGCCGGGAGACGGTGTGTTTTTCCATATATTCCGACATATCAAAGCGGAACAGGGCCTCCTGGCTGCCGAAGAGGGTGAGGGCCAGGGCCCGGCTCAGCTCGGTCTTGCCCACGCCGGTGGGGCCCAAAAAGAGGAAGCAGCCCGTGGGGCGCTCCTGCTCCTTCAGGCCCACCCGGCCCCGGCGCACCGCCTTGGCCACCGCCCGCACCGCCTCCTCCTGGCCCACCACCCGGCGGTGGAGCTCCTCCTCCAGCCGGAGCAGGCGGTCGCTCTCCGCCTGGGTCAGGGTGGTCACCGGCACTCCCGTCCAGCCGGACACCACCGAGGCCACATCCTCGGCGGTAACCGCCCCGGTGTTCTGCCCCGCCCGCCACAGGGCCTGCTGCTGGGCCAGCTCCCGGCGGAAGTCCTCCTCCGCGTCCCGCAGCATGGCGGCCTTTTCAAAGTCCTGGCTGCGGATGGCCTCCTCCTTCTCCCCCCGGGCCTGAGCCACCTTGTCCTCCAGGGCCTGGAGGTCGGGGGGCGCGCTGAGCCGGTCCAGCCGCACCCGGGCCGCCGCCTCGTCCATCAGGTCGATGGCCTTGTCGGGCAGGCGGCGGTCCCCGATATATCGGCTGGACAGGGCCACCGCCGCCCGCACCGCTTCGTCGGTGATGGTGAGCCGGTGGTGGGCCTCGTACCGGTCCCGCAGGCTGAACAGGATGGCCTCCGCCGTCTGCCGGTCGGGCTCCCCCACCAGCACCGGCTGGAACCGCCGCTCCAGGGCGGCGTCCTTTTCAATATACCGGCGGTATTCCTCGGTGGTGGTGGCTCCGATGACCTGGAGCTCCCCCCGGCCCAGAGCGGGCTTGATGATGTTGGCGGCGTCAATGGCCCCCTCGGCGGAGCCCGCCCCCACGATGGTATGGAGCTCGTCGATGAAGAGGATCACATCCCCTACCCGGCGCACCTCGGAGAGGATGTTTTTCACCCGCTCCTCAAAGTCCCCCCGGTACTTGGTGCCCGCCACCATGGAGGACAGATCCAGGGAAAACAGCCGCTTCCGCCGCAGCTCATCGGGCACCTGGCCGGCGGCCATCATCCGGGCCAGCCCCTCGGCCACGGCGGTCTTGCCCACCCCCGGCTCCCCGATGAGGGCAGGGTTGTTTTTCTGCCGCCGGGACAGGATCTGCACCACCCGGCGGATCTCCCGGTCCCGGCCCACCACCGGGTCCAACAGGCCCCCGGCGGCCATCCGGGTCAGGTCCCGGCCGAACTGCTCCAGCAGCTTGGACTCTCCGGGGTAGTCCCGCTCGGTGCGGGCCTTGCCGCTCCCCCGGAAGGGAGGCGGGGCGGGCTCCCCGCCCATGGCGGCGGTAACGTCGGCCCGCAGCCGCCGGGCCTCCACCCCGGCGGCGGACAGTACCCGCACCGCCACTCCATCCCCCTCCCGAAGAATGCCCAGCAGCAGGTGCTCGGTGCCCACATAGTGATGATCCAGCCGCACCGCCTCGGACAGGGCCAGCTCGATGATCTTCTTGCACCGGGGGGTCAGGCCCTGGGAGGGCAGACCGCCGGGGGCGCCCCGGCCCACCAGGTCGGCCACCCCCTGTTTCAGGCCCTCAGGCTCCAGGCCGGCGGCCTGGAGCACCTTGGCCGCCACCCCCTGGCCCTCCCGGGCCAGGCCCAGCAGCAGATGCTCACTGCCCACATAGCCGTGGCCCAGCTCGGCCGCACTCTCCTGGGCCAGCCGGAGGGCCGCCTGGGCCCGCTGGGTGAATCGGGTGTCGCTCATGGTCTCACCTCGCCGTTCCCTCCTCCATGGGAGGAACAGACGCTTGCGTTTTACGGGCTTCATTGGGTTTCTCACGCCCCTTTTCCTTTGTTCTGCGGGTATGGGCCCCGCTGCGGGGCGCCCCGTTCAGTTCGGGCGTCAGACTGCCCGCCGCCTCCATGCGGAAGCCGGATGCTTGTTTCACAGTTTCTCCCCCTTCCCGCCTGGCTCTGCCTTAGTTTTACCCGCCAGGAAAAAATATACCCATCGTCCAGCAATTTTAGCATTGCATTTTTCAAAAGTTATGATACAATAGCCTTAGCTTTAGAGTTTGGAGGTGGATCCGATGGCCTATGTCATCAGCGATTCTTGCGTGAGCTGTGGCGCTTGCGAGGGCGCTTGCCCCGTGGGTGCTATCTCTCAGGGCGATGACCACTATGTGATCGACGCCGGTTCCTGCATTGATTGCGGTTCTTGCGCCGACACCTGCCCCACGGGTGCTATTTCCCAGGGCTAACTGGTACATCCAATCAAAAAACAGCGGCATACCTATGGTATGCCGCTGTTTTTCCACATATACGCCATTTTGCCGCAGGAAAGGAACGATGGACATGCAGCTGAAAGGAAAGGGCCTGCTCCTGGTGGGCCTCACATTATTCTCCATGTTCTTCGGGGCGGGCAACCTGATCTTCCCTCCCGGTATCGCCGCTCAGGCGGGAACCGCCACCTGGCCCGCCTTTCTGGGCCTGGCCGTCAGCGCCGTGGGCCTTCCAGTGCTGGGGGTGGTGGCGGTGGCCCGTTCCGGCGGTCTGGACACCCTGTGCAGCCGGGTTCACCCCCTGTTCTCCCGTGCCTTCACCATCGCGGCCTACCTGGCCATCGGCCCCTGTCTGGCCATTCCCCGCACCGCCACCACCTCCTTTGAGATGGCCCTTCCCCTGCTCGACGGAGCGGCTGTCCCCCAGACCCTGCTGCGGCTGGTCTACTCCCTGGCATTTTTCGCCGCCGCCCTGGCCCTGGCCCTCCGGCCGGAAAAGCTGTCCGACCGGCTGGGTAAAATCCTCTGCCCCATCCTGGTGGCCCTGATCGTGGCGGCCTTTGTGGGCTGCCTGGTCAACCCCCTGGAGGGCTACGGCTCCGCCACCGGAGACTACCTGACCCACCCGGTGGTGAAGGGCTTTTTGGAGGGCTACCAGACCATGGACACCATTGCCGCCCTGGCCTTTGGCATCGTCATCGCCGTAAATATCAGGGCCAGAGGGGTGGAGGAGGAACACGCCGTAGTGCGTGGCACCGTCCGGGCAGGCTTCATCGCCGGGGCCATGCTGCTGGCGGTGTACGCCATGCTGGCCCATGTGGGAGCCCTGTCCGGCGGCGCCGTCCCCAACCCAGCCGACGGGGCCGCCGCCCTTACCAATGTTGTGGGGCTGCTCTTCGGCCCCATGGGCAACGCCCTGCTGGCGGGCATCTTCCTCATCGCCTGCTTCAATGTATGTGTGGGACTCATCAGTTCCTGCGGGGAGTTTTTCCACAGCCTGTTCCCCAGACTGAGCTACAAAGGCTGGGCGGTGCTCTTCGCCCTGGTGAGCATGGTGATCTCCAACGCGGGCCTGGCCCAGATCATCTCGGTGTCCGCCCCGGTGCTGGGGGTGCTCTACCCCATGGCCATTATGCTCATCCTCCTGTCCCTCTTCCAGCCCTGGCTGGAGGGGCGGCGGCTGGTCTATCCGGTGACCATCCTGTGCACCGGCGTGGCCAGCCTGCTCTACGCCCTGAAGAATGCGGGGCTCCCCCTCTCCTTCCTGAACGCCATCCCCCTGGCGTCCATGGGCCTGGGCTGGGTGCTCCCCGCCCTGGTGGGCGCGGCCCTGGGGCTTATCCTCTCCGGCCAGAAAAAATGACCGTTTTCGGGATACCGCCGCCGCGGTATCCCGTTTGTTTTTGCTTGCCTTTTCCCCCGCTTGCGGGTATGATAAGATAGAATGAATTTTTCTATGAACTGGTGATGCATTTGAGAGCCTTTCTGCGCATACTGCGGTGGGTGGCCCTGATTCTGCTGATGGTAACGGCCCTCCTCCTGCTGACGGTATGGCTGCTGCGCTGGCGCGGCCTGATTCTCTTTTCCCACGAGACCGCCCCGGAGCAGTGGGAGGTCTACGGAGTGGACGTGTCCTCCTACCAGGGCACGGTGGACTGGCCGGTGCTTGCCGGGCAGGGGGTGGACTTCGCCTTCATCAAGGCCACGGAGGGCTCCGCCCTCCAGGATAAGGCCTTTGCCGACAACTGGGCCGGAGCCCAAGCCGCCGGTGTGCGTCCGGGGGCCTACCACTTTCTCAGCTATGACAGCCCCGGCGAAACCCAGGCGGAAAACTTCATCTCGGTGGTACCGGTGACCGCCGGAGCCCTGCCGCCGGTGGTGGACATCGAATTTTACGGCGGCTACCTGGAAAATCCACCGGACAAAGCCAGGGTCCAGGCCATCCTGGACCCCCTGCTGGAGGCCCTGGAGGCCAACTACGGAGTGAAACCCATTCTCTACGTGACCTACCGCTCCTTTTACTCCTACCTCAACGAGGCCAAATACGCCGCCTACCCCATCTGGTGTTCCAGCCCCACCGTGTTCCCACTGGTGCCCCGGTGGGATTTCTGGCAATATTCCCACTCCGCCCGGCTGGAGGGCTACCACGGCGCCCAGCCCCTCATCGACCTGAACATTTTCCGGGGCAGTCAGGCGGAATTTGAGGCTTTCGGCCTCAGATAATCCTGTTCAACCCACTTTTCATCCAGCCAAGGAGGCTTTTATGGACCGTTATACCGCTCTGATCCAACAACTGAAGCAGACCGTCCCCAACCTGGAGCTGCGGGAGCAGGAGCCCATGAAGGGGCACACCACCTTCCGCATCGGCGGCCCCGTCCGGCTCATGGCCCTGCCCAAAAGCCGGAAGGAAGCAATAGCCGCCGTCCAGGCCGCCCGGGCCCTGGACATCACCCCCTTCTTCCTGGGCAACGGCAGCGACCTGCTGGTGTCCGACCAGGGGTTCGACGGCTTTATCGTCAAGACCACCGGCCTGGATCAGACCAGGGTGGTGAACCGCCGCCTGCGGGCGGAGAGCGGCATTCCCCTGGCCCGACTGGCCATGGCGGCCTGGGGAATGGGACTCACCGGTCTGGAGTTCGCCCACGGTATTCCCGGCACCCTGGGAGGCGGGGTCACTATGAACGCCGGAGCCTACGGCGGAGAGCTGGTTCAGGTGCTCACCTCCGTCACCTTTCTCAATGAGTCCAGTGAGGTGGTCACCCTGCCTGTGGAGGAATGCGCCCTCACCTACCGGCACAGCATCTTTACCGACCACCCCCAGTGGCTCATTCTGGAGGCCGAGTTTGAACTGGCCCAGGGCGTCCCCTCCCTTATCAAGATCAAAATGGATGAGCTGGCCCAGAAGCGCCGCACCAAGCAGCCCTTGGACCTGCCCAGCGCCGGCAGCACCTTCAAGCGGCCGGAGGGCCATTTTGCCGCCGCCCTCATCGAGCAGTGCGGTCTGAAGGGCGTGGGCATCGGCGGGGCCCAGGTATCGGAAAAGCACAGCGGCTTTGTGGTCAACCGGGGCGGCGCCACCGCCGACGACGTGCGCCGGCTCATGGCCCTGATCCAGGACACCGTTCTCCGGGAAACCGGGGTGGCCCTGGAGCCCGAAGTGAAGTTTTTGGGATTTTGAGGTGAGCTGCCATGGATTTTATCATCATCTCCGGCCTGTCCGGCGCGGGCAAAAGTAAGGCGGCCTCCTTTCTGGAGGACATCGGCTTTTACGTGGTGGACAACATGCCCGCCCCGCTGATCCCCAAATTTGCCGAGCTGTGCATGGCCGCTCCCGCCCGGTATGACCGGGTGGCCCTGGTTACCGACATCCGGGGCGGGCAGACCTTCGACGGCCTGTTCTCCGCCCTGGACGAGCTGCACACCATGGGCTGCGACTACAAGATCCTCTTTGTGGAGGCCAGCGTGGAGTCCATCATCAAACGGTACAAGGAGACCCGCCGGAGCCATCCCCTGGCGGCCTCCGCAGACTCCCTTAACGAGGCCGTCCAGCTGGAGCGCACCGTCCTCTCCCCTGTCCGCCAGCGGGCGGAGTACATCATCGACACCACCGCCTTGTCCACCGCCAAGCTGCGGGGAGAGGTGCTGCGGCTCTTTGGCCACGCCGGAGACGCCCCGGAAATGACCGTCAACGTCACCTCCTTCGGCTTCAAGCACGGCATCCCCATCGAAGCCGACCTGGTATTCGATGTGCGCTTTCTCCCCAACCCCTACTATATCTCTGAACTCCGCCACCAGACCGGACTGGATGCGGGGGTGTACGACTTTGTATTCAGCTATCGCCAGACCACCGATTTTATGAATTATCTGGAAAATCTCATTGGTTTCCTGCTCCCACTCTATGTGGCCGAGGGCAAGACCGCCCTGGTCATCGCCGTGGGCTGCACCGGCGGCCACCACCGGTCAGTGGCCATCACCCACGCCCTGGCGGAATTTATCCGGCAGAAGGGCTATCAGGCCGCCGAAAATCACCGGGACATGACCCGGTCATAAGGGAGGAGCCGCCATGTATCAATCCTATTATGAGCACCGCTGGGCCAACGGGCCCAAGGTGGTTGCCATCGGCGGAGGCACCGGGCTGTCCACCATGCTGCGGGGACTGAAAAGCCACACCAAAAACCTCACCGCCATCGTCACCGTAGCCGACGACGGCGGCGGCTCCGGGATGCTGCGCCAGGATCTTGGTATGCCCCCGCCGGGGGACATCCGCCACTGCATGGAGGCCCTGGCCAACGCTGAGCCTGTGATGCAGCAGCTGCTCACCTACCGCTTTCCCGAGGGCTCCGGTAATCTGACCGGCCAGTCCTTCGGCAACCTGATCCTGGCCGCTCTCAACGGCATCTCCGGTTCCTTCGATCAGGCGGTATCCAAAATGAGCCAGGTACTGGCCATCACCGGCCGGGTACTGCCGGTTACCAACGCTGACGTGGTGCTGGAGGCTACGTTTGAAAACGGCACCAAAATCCAGGGCGAGTCCAAGATCTGCGACTTCAAAAAAGCCCAGGACTGCCGCATCCAGTCTATCCACCTGCTGCCCGAACACCCCGCCGCCTTGCCCGAGGCCATCCAGGCCATCCAGGGCGCCGACCTGATTTTGCTGGGTCCCGGCTCTCTGTATACCAGCGTCATCCCCAACCTGCTGGTGGACGGCATCGCCGATGCGGTGTGCGCCTCCCATTGCCTGAAAATCTATATCTGCAATATCATGACCCAGGACGGCGAGACCGAGGGCATGACTGCCTCCGACCACGTAAAGGCCCTGCTGGACCACTCGGGCCCGGGGCTCATCGACATCTGCCTGTGCAATTCCGCCCCGGTACGGCCCGGCCTGGTGGAACGGTACCGGGAGGAGGACGCCGTCCCCATCGTGGTGGACAAAGAGGCCATCGAGGCCCTGGGGGTGGAGCTGATCACCCGCCCCCTGGCCTCCGAGACCCTGAACTACGCCCGCCACTCCTTTGCCCGGCTGTCCGCCGCGGTGATGGAGATCTATCAGGATCGGGCCAACACCCGGGTACTGTAAGGAGGCCGCCCATGTCGTTTTCCGCCCAGGTCAAGGGGGAGCTCTGCCGGGCCCCCCTGAACCGGAAGTGCTGCGCCCAGGCGGAGGCCTACGGGGTGCTCCTGTTCTGTTCCCTGTCCACCCCAACCCAGGTGCGCATCACCACCGAATCCCCCGACTTTGCCCAGCGCCTGCCCGCTCTGTTTCAAAAGGCCTTCCAGACGCGCTTTGACCGTCTGCCCGCTGCGGGGGCGGGCAAGCGCGTCTTTTCCATCACCGATCCGGACAAGCTGTCCGCCCTGTGGGCGGTCTACGGCCACGATCCGGCGGAAACCCTGGCCCACCACATCAACTTCGCCGTGGTGGAGGAGAGCCACTGCCGCTCCGCCTTCCTCCGGGGGGCTTTCCTGGCGGGGGGCTCGGTCACCGACCCGGCCAAGCGCTATCACCTGGAGCTCTCCACCTCCCACCTGTCGGTGAGCCGGGAGTTCCACGCCCTGCTGCTGGAGATGGGCTTCTCCCCCAAGGAGAGCCGCCGCAAGGCCAACGCCATCACCTACTTTAAACAGAGCAACGCCATTGAGGATGTCCTCACCGCCATGGGAGCCCCCCTGTCCGCCATGGATCTCATGAACGCCAAGGCGGAGAAGGACCTGCGGGGAAGCATCAACCGCCGGGTCAACTGCGACGCCGCCAACCTGGACAAGGCGGTGGACGCCGCCCAGGGCCAGATGGAGGCCATCTACACCCTGGAGGAACGGGGGATGCTGGAGGGCCTGCCGGACAAGCTGAAAGAGGCGGTGGACCTGCGGATGGCCCACCCGGAGCTCACCCTGTCCCAGCTGGCCGAGCTCTGCGACCCTCCGGTCTCCAAATCCGCCTTCAACCACCGGCTGCGCAAGCTGCTGGAGCTGGCAAAGGGATAATCTCTTGTGAGAGGACGTGCTGTCATGAAAGTCGATCGCAAATGGCTGATCATCCCCGCGGTGCTGTGGGGGATCTGGGCCCTGGCGGGCCTGGCCATTCTCTTTATCCCCACGCCCCCCGTCTGGTTCTTCCCCGCTTTTCTGGTGGGCCTGATCCCGGTGGCCTTCCTCACCATCCTCTGCCTGAGCCGGCTGCGCTGTCCCCACTGCGGGGCCAGCCTGTTCAGCCTGACCAAGCGTACCCTGGAGACCAGGGGCGACCGCACCTGCTGCGTCCAGTGCGGCAACGAGGTCAAGTTGGACTAAGCCACCCGTCCTTTGGGAAAGGAGGTAACCATGCGCCGCTCTCCCCGTCTCTTTCTCCTGTTAAGCTGTCTCAGTCTGGCCGCCATGCTGGCTGGGGCTTTTCTGGATCTGATCCGCCCCCTGGCCCTGGCTCTGGTCTTTGGCGGACTGGGCTGCCTGCTGCTCTTTCTTGTTCTGCTGGGGCTCTCCCTGGCAAAGCGCTGCCCCCACTGCGGCTGGCCTATTCCAGCCCGGTTTGGGCCCCACACCCGCCTCCAAATCCCCCGCTGTCCCCGGTGCGGCGCCATTCTGGAGGATCACAACACCCGCAACTAAGGAGGTATCCCCATGTCCTTTGTCCACCTGCACGTCCATACCGAGTTTTCCCTGCTGGACGGGGCCTGCCGCATCCCCCTGCTGGTCAAGCGGGTGAAGGAGCTGGGCCAGCCCGCCGTGGCCATCACCGACCACGGGGTCATGTACGGGGTGGTGGACTTCTACAAGGCCTGCAAGGCGGAGGGAATCAAGCCCATCATCGGCTGCGAGGTGTATGTGGCTCCCCGGGGCCGCACCGACCGGGTCCATGAACTGGACGCCGGGGCATACCACCTGATCCTCCTGTGCCGCAACGAGGAGGGCTACCGCAACCTGTGCTACCTGGACTCCCTGGCTTTTACCGAGGGCTTCTACAACCGCCCCCGCATCGACAAGGAACTGCTGCGGCAGCACGCTGGGGGACTCATCGCCCTGTCGGCCTGCCAGTCCGGGGAGGTACCCCGGCGCATCCTGGCTGGAGACTACCAGGGGGCCAAGGCCATTGCCCTGGAGATGCGGGATCTCTTCGGGGCAGACGGCTATTACCTGGAGCTCCAGGATCACAATCTGCCCAACGACCCGGCCATCAACCAGGGGCTCATCCGCATCCACCAGGAGACCGGCATCCCACTGGTGGTCACCAACGACGCCCACTACCTCCGCCGGGAGGACGCCCAGACCCAGGACATCCTCATGTGCATCCAGATGGGCAAGACGGTGGACGATCCCAACCGGCTGAAGATGGAAACCAGCGAGCTCTACGTCAAGTCCACCGAGGAGATGGCCGCCCTCTTCCCCGACTGGCCGGAGGCGGTGGAAAACACCCTGAAAATCGCCGACCTGTGTAACATGGACTTTCAGTTCGGCACCTACCACCTGCCGGAGTTCAAGCTGCCGGAGGGATATTCTGACGGCGACGCCTATTTCCAGAAGCTGTGTGAGGAGGGCTATGCCCGCCGGTATCCCAGCGATCCGGAAGGCTACCGGGACCGGCTGACCTACGAGATGGGGGTCATCCGGCAGATGGGCTTTGTGGACTATTTCCTCATCGTGTCCGATTTTATTGGGTATGCTAAACGCCAGGGCATCCCGGTGGGGCCCGGCCGCGGCTCGGCGGCGGGGTCCATGGTGGCCTACTGCATGAACATCACCAACGTGGACCCCATGAAGTACTCCCTCTTCTTCGAGCGCTTTCTCAACCCCGAGCGGGTCACCATGCCCGATATCGACATTGACTTCTGCATCCGCCGGCGGCAGGAGGTGATCGAGTACGTCCAGGACAAGTACGGCGCCGACCATGTGGCCCAAATCGTCACCTTCGGTACCATGGCCCCCCGGGCGGCCATCCGGGACGTGGGCCGGGCCCTGAATATCCCCTACGCCGAGGTGGACACGGTGGCCAAGCAGGTACCCACCAGAGGCCCGGACAACAAGCCCATCACCATGGACACCGCCTTGCAGCTGTCCAAACCCCTGCGGGACGCCTATGAGGGAGACCCTCAGGTCAAGAGCCTGATCGACACCGCCAAGGCCATCGAGGGTATGCCCCGCCACGCCTCCACCCACGCCGCCGGGGTGGTCATCACCCGCCGGCCGGTGGTGGACTATGTGCCCCTGGCCAAGAACGACGACTCGGTGGTCACCCAGTACGTCATGACTACCCTGGAGGAGCTGGGCCTGCTGAAGATGGACTTTCTGGGCCTGCGCAACCTGACCGTGCTGGAGGATACCATTGCCCTGGTGCGAAAGACTCGGCCCGACTTTTCCCTGGCGGACATACCGGACAACGACCAGTCGGTCTTTCAGATGTTATCCGATGGCAAGACTTCCGGCGTGTTCCAGATGGAATCCACCGGCATGACCGGGGTATGCGTGGGGCTCAAGCCCCACAACCTGGAGGACATCACCGCTATTATCGCCCTCTACCGGCCCGGCCCCATGGTCTCCATCCCCCGGTTCATCGCCTGCAAGCACAATCCGGAGCAAGTAAAGTACAAGCATCCCACCCTGGAGCCCATCTTGTCGGTAACCTACGGCTGTATTGTCTATCAGGAGCAGGTTATTGAGATCTTCCGCCAGCTGGCGGGATACACCATGGGTCAGGCCGACATGGTGCGCCGGGCTATCTCCAAAAAAAAGCGGGCCCAGATTGAGAAGGAACGGCACACCTTCGTCCACGGCGACTCCGACCGGGGCATTGCCGGCTGCATTGCCAACGGTATCCCCCAGCAGACCGCCGAGGACATCTATGATGAGATCGAGGCCTTTGCCGAGTACGCCTTTAACAAGGCCCACGCCGTGAGCTACGCTGTGGTGGCTTACCAGACCGCCTGGTTCAAATGCCACTATACCAAGGAGTATATGGCCGCCCTCCTCACCTCGGTGCTGGACTCCAGCGAAAAGGTGGCCGAGTATATCGCCGAGTGCAAGGAGTGCGGCATTCCTCTGCTGCCCCCCGACATCAACGAGTCGGAGGCCGATTTTACCGTATCCGGTCAAAATCTCCGCTTCGGCCTGGCGGCGGTCAAGGGGGTTGGCCGGGGCTTTATCAATGATGTGCTGAAAGAGCGGCAAAAGGCCACCTTCCACTCCTTCCCCGACTTCTGCCAACGGATGTTTGACGCCGACCTGAACAAGCGGGTACTGGAAAGCCTTATCAAGTGCGGCGCTTTTGACAGCATGGGCATCCCCCGGTCCCAGCTGCTGGATGCCTACGAGTCCCTGGTGGACACCATTGCCCAAAATAAGCGGAAAAATCTGGAGGGTCAATTTGACCTCTTCGGCGGCGGCGGGGATGAGCCCCAGTCCGCCCCCCAGCTTAGCCTGAAGAATATCCCTGAATTCTCCCGGCAGGAGCTGATGAGCATGGAGAAGGCCACCACCGGCCTCTACCTGTCGGGGCACCCTATGGACGAGTACCGGGCGCTGGTGAAGCGGCTGAAGGCGGTGTCCATCGGGGCTATCGTGTCCGACTTCGACCAGGACGACGGGCCTACCACCTTCCGGGACGAGCAGCGGGTGACCATCGCCGGCGTGGTGTCCGCCTCCCGCACCCGCACCACCCGGAACAACACCCTGATGGCCTATGTCACCCTGGAGGACGACACCGGCTCTATGGAACTGCTGGTGTTCTCCAAAGTCCTGGGGGAGTGCGGACCCTATCTGAAGGAAAATGTGCCTCTGCTGGCCGAGGGCCGCATCTCGGTCCGGGATGAAAAGGCCCCTCAGCTCATGTGTGACCGCATCCGCCCACTGGACCACATCAACAGCGACGTTCCACCTCCAGCGCAGCAGACGCAAACCAAGCGGCTGTACATCCGCATACCGGGGGTACAGAACCCTATTTGGGACAGGATCCGCCTGGTTCTCACCATGTTCCCCGGTCAGGAACGGCTTACGGTACGCTGCGCCGACACCGGAAAGCTGCTGGTCTCGCCCTGCCTGGTCCACCCCGCACTGGTGGCTGAGCTGGAGGAGCTGCTGGGTCGGGAGAATGTGGTGGTCAAGTAACCCCTCTCGCCAAAAAGGAGGTCCCCTTGAACGTCAAAAAGATTACCTCATTTCTCTTTCAGCGGACGGTCATGGTCTCCCTGCTGATCGTCCTACAGCTGCTGGTGCTGCTGGTGCCTACGATATGGATCTCCAGCTACTACGTCTATGTCTACTGGATCTGCGTGGTACTGTCCGCCCTGGCGGTGCTGGTCATCGTCAGCCGCCAAACCGATCCAGGGTACAAGATCGCCTGGATTATTCCCATCCTTCTCTTTCCCATGTTCGGCTGGCTGCTCTACCTGCTGTGCGGCGGCAACCGGCTCTCCCCCCGGCAGCAGCGGAAGATGGCGGGCATGGACCGCACTATGCTGGAGCAGCTGGAGGGCGACAACAAAGCAGAGCACCTGGCTAAGCTGGGGACGGATGAGGTGACCCTGGCCCGCTATCTGGAGTACTGCGCCCGCTGTCCGGTGTACACCAACACCTGGACCCGGTATTTTCCTCTGGGAGACGACCTTTTTCCTGTAATGCTGGAGGAGCTGCGCAAGGCGGAGCGATACATTTTTCTGGAGTACTTCATCATCGCTCCCGGCCGGTTCTGGGACAGCGTTGTGGATATTCTGAAAGAAAAGCACGCCGCCGGGGTAGATGTACGGGTAATTTATGACGACGTGGGCTCCCTGGCCACCCTGCCGGCCCACTTTGCCACCTGGTTTGAAGCGGAGACCGGCATCCCCTGCTGCTGCTTCAACCCCTTTCGCCCGGTGATCTCCATCCGCATGAACAACCGGGACCACCGGAAGTTCTGTATCATCGACGGCCACACCGCTTTCACCGGCGGTATCAATCTGGCCGACGAGTATATCAACCAAAAACTCCGGTTTGGCCACTGGAAGGACAGCGCCATCCTGGTGAAGGGGGAGGCCGCCTGGAGCATGACGGTGATGTTCCTCACCATGTGGGAGTATATCCGGGAGGTAACAGAGGATTATCACGCCTTTCGGCCCACCTCTCTGCCGCTGGAGGCCCAGCTGGGTAAAGACTGCTTTGTCCAGCCCTATACCGACAACCCCCTGGACAACGAGCCGGTGGGAGAGGCGGTCTACCTCAATCTCATCGCCCGGGCCAGAAAATATATCTACTTCATGACCCCCTACCTGATCGTGAGCAGTGCGGTGAATACCGCCCTGTGCAACGCCGCCAAGTCAGGGGTGGATGTGCGCATCATGACCCCCCACATTCCGGACAAGCCCACCGTCTTTGAGCTCACCCGGGCCCACTACCAGCCCCTGCTGGAGGCGGGGGTCACCATTCTGGAGTACACCCCCGGCTTCGTCCACGCCAAAAACGTGGTGGCCGACGACAAGTACGGGGTGGTGGGCACCATCAATATGGACTACCGCAGTATGTTCCTCCACTTTGAAAACGCCGTGCTCCTCTACCGGGACCCCTCCATTCTGGATATCAAGGCCGACTTCCTGGCCTCCCAGCTCCAGTGCACCCCCATCACCCTGGAGCACTGCCTGGCCCGATCCTGGCCACGGCGGCTCTTCCGCTCCATCCTCCGGGTCCTGGCCCCTCTGGCATAAAAATCCCCGGCGCATACGCGCCGGGGATTTTCTGTGGAAGGATCAATACAGCAGGTTTTTGTCGGTCTGGGGATCAAACAGATGAACCAGCTCGGGGCGGAACGCAAAGTTGATCTCGGTGCCATAGGGGATGCCAGCCCGGTGCTCCTCAGGCAGGTCGGTGGTGGGGATGCGCAGCACCACGTCCTTGCCGGCGGCAGTCACATGGAGGTAGACTTCGCTGCCCATCATCTCGGACACGTCCACCGTACTGGACACGGTGTGAGGACCGGCCACAGCGGCGAAGGAAATGTGCTCGGGACGGATGCCGGCCACGATGTCCATCTCGCCGGCGCCCTTATCGGACAGGATCTTCTGGGCCTTGTCCGCCAGTTCAATGACGGCGTCGGCCACGGCAATCTGATACTTGCCGTCCTTCTTGGTCAGCTTGCCGTCGAAGAAGTTCATCTGGGGAGAGCCGATGAACCCGGCCACAAACAGGTTGGCGGGACGGTCGAACACCTCCTGAGGCGTGCCGATCTGCTGGATGAAACCGTCCTTCATGATGACGATACGGTCGCCCAGGGTCATGGCCTCGGTCTGGTCGTGGGTCACGTAAATGAAGGTGGTGTTGATGCGCTGGCGCAGCTTGATGATCTCCGCACGCATCTGGTTACGCAGCTTGGCGTCCAGGTTGGACAGAGGTTCGTCCATCAGGAAGACCTGGGGATCACGGACGATGGCGCGGCCAATGGCCACACGCTGACGCTGGCCGCCGGACAGCGCCTTGGGCTTGCGCTCCAGGTACTGGGTGATGTCCAGAATCGCCGCGGCCTCCCGCACCTTCTTGTCGATCTCCTCCTTGGGCACCTTCCGCAGCTTCAGGGCGAAGGCCATGTTCTCGTATACCGTCATGTGGGGATACAGAGCGTAGCTCTGGAACACCATGGCGATATCACGGTCCTTGGGCTCCACGTCGTTGACCCGCTTGCCGCCGATGATCAGGTCGCCCTCGGAGATGTCCTCCAGGCCGGCCACCATCCGAAGGGTGGTGGACTTGCCGCAGCCGGAGGGTCCGACCAGCACGATGAACTCCTTATCGGCGATCTCCAGGTTGAAGTCGTGGACGGCGGTCACCTTGTTGTCATAAATCTTCTTGATGCCTTTCAGAACCACAGTTGCCATATGCGTGAGCCGTAAGGGCAATGCCTCCGCAAATACCCTCTTATCCCGGGAGAGCGAAACTCCAGGGACATTACGACAGGTCTCCACACTGCCGCACCGCCGGCCCGGCGGGATTCCTCCTTTTTTACGACTCCCCCGGCCCTATGGGAAATGGAGTAGAACCGGGAGGCCAGAATTGGGGGTTGCTGTCCGTTCAGCCGCGAACCAGCTGGCCGCGGTAGAATACGTCTTTTACGTTCAGGTCCTGATCCAGGATGACCAGATTGGCCCGCTTCCCGGGCTCCAGGCTGCCCACCCGGCTGAAGACGCCAATGGCCTGGGCCGGATTGACGGCGGCGGCCTGCACGGCGTCAGCCAGCGGGATGCCGAAAGACACAGCGGTCTTCATGCAGCTCATCAGGTCGGTGACCGAGCCGGCCAGGGTGCCGTCGGCCAGGGTGGCGTACTTGCCCTTCACCTGCACCGCCTGGCCGCCCAGGGTGTAGTCCCCGTCGGGCATACCGGCAGCCCGCATGGTGTCGGAAATCAGGATCACCCGCTGGGCGCCGAACATCTTGAATACCGCCCGCACCACCGAGGGGTGGATGTGGACGCCGTCGCAGATGAGCTCCACCCGCACCTGGGGATTGTCCAGGGCGGCCCCCACCACGCCGGGGGCGCGGTGGGTAAAGGCGGGCATGGCATTGAACAGGTGGGTAGCCTGCCGGGCTCCCAGGCGGAAGGCTTCCATGGCGGTATCATAGTCCGCCGTGGTGTGGGCAATGGAGATGGTGACCTCGCTCTCCACGGCCTTGATGAACTCCATGGCGCCGGGCTCCTCGGGCGCCAGGGACACCAGCTTTACCAGGCCGCGGGAGGCCGCCATCAGGCGATGGAGCATATCCACATCGGGGGCATGGAGCCAATCGCCATTCTGAGCGCCCTTCTTGGCCATGGAGAGGAAGGGGCCCTCCAGGTTGATGCCGCAGAGGGCGGCGCCGGGCTTGTCGGCCGCCTTGTGGGCGGCGGCAGTCTGGCATACCTTGGTGAGCTGCTCCTCCAGCAGGGTCATGCCGGCGGGGCAGATCTGAGTCACGCCCCGGGACAGCTCGTACTGGGCCATGATTTCCAGGCCCTCGGGGTCGCCATCGGAGAAGTCATGGCCCTTGCAGCCGTGGAAATGCACGTCGGTGAGGCCGGGGATCACATAGCAGCCGGAGGCGTCATAGCTCTCCCCGTCGCTGCTGGAATTGGTGATGAGCCGTCCGTCGAAACACAGGTCCCGCTGGACAAAACCCTCATGCAGGTCAAAGACCTGACCGCCGGTTATCCGCATACGGGCACACCCGCTTCCACCAGCTTGCTGAGGGCGGCCTTGTCGCCCACCAGGGTCACATCGGGATGGAGTTGCAGAATAGAGGCGGGGACGTCTCTGGTGACGGGGCCGGCAAAGGCGTTGTACACAGCCTCCGCCTTGTCCTCGCCGCTGACCACCATCAGAATCCGCCGGGCGTGCATGATATTCTTGATGCCCATGCTCAGAGCGTGGCGGGGCACCTCGTCCCGGCTCTCAAAGAAACGGGTGTTGGCGTCGATGGTGCGGTCGGTGAGGGTGACCAGATGGGTCTCCAGGCCAAAGTCGTCGCCCGGCTCGTTGAAGGCAATATGACCGTTGTGGCCCATGCCCAGCAGCTGCAAATCAATGCCACCCAGATCCTGGATCAGCTTGTTGTAGGCGGCGCACTCCGCCTCGGGATTCTTGGCCAGGCCGTTGAGCACATGGGTGTTCTCCGGCTTGATGTCAATGTGGTCGAACAGGTTATCCTGCATGAAGTAGCGATAGCTCTGTTCGTGATGGGGGGACAGGCCCACATACTCGTCCAGGTTGACGGACCGCACCTCGGCAAAGGACAGGTCACCCTTCTTGTACCACTCCACCAGCTGCTTGTAGGTGCCCACGGGGGTACCGCCAGTAGCCAGGCCCAGTACACAGTCGGGCTTGTAGATGACCTGGGCGGAGATGATGTTGGCGGCCCGGCGGCTCATGGCCTTATAATCTTCCGATTGATAAATACGCATGATAAGCATACTCCTAGCTTTTCAAATTTGGGGCGGGCGGACAGCCCGCCCCTGTGTTTGAACCGATCAGCAGTATTTGGCGATGGCGGCGGTAATCATGGCGTAGGACTCGTCCACCACGGCGGCGTCGCTGTCAATGAGACCGGGCATGGGCTTGCGGACGGAGCCGCACACCACGCCGCTCTTGGCCAGGATGCCCTTCATCACGGCGTACAGGTTGCCGTGAGCGGAGCACATCTTGTAGATGATCCGGCAGATCTCGTTCTGGATCTCCCGGGCGGGCTCCATCTCGCCCTTCTGGAAGTGCTCGTACACCTTCAGGAAGAGCTCGGGCATGACGGCGTAGGTGCCGCCGATGCCGGCGCAGGCGCCCATGGCCAGGCCGGAAATGTACTGCTCGTCGGGCCCGTTGAACACGATGACCCCGGCGTCCTTCCACATCTGGATGTCCTGGACGGGCATGGAGGAGTTCTTCACGCCGATGACCTTGGGATTCTTCTGCATCTCAGCCAGCAGAGAGGGGGTCAGGGCCACGCCGGCCAGCTGGGGGATGTTGTAAATCACAAAGTCGGTGTTGGGGGCGGCGGAGGAGATGTCGTTCCAGTACTGGGCAATGCCGTACTCGGGCAGGTGGAAGTAGATGGGGGGAATGGCGGCGATGGCGTCCACGCCCAGGCTCTCGGCGTGGGCAGCCAGCTCCATGCTGTCGGCAGTGTTGTTGCAGGCCACGTGGGCAATGATAACCACCTTGCCCTTGGCCTCCGCCATCACGTTCTCCAGCACCACCTTGCGCTCTTCCACGCTCTGGTAGATGCACTCGCCGGAGGAGCCGCCCACATACAGGCCGTTGACGCCCTTGCCGATGAGGTAGCGGGTGAGGGCCTTTACGCCCTCGGGGGAGATGTTGCCGGCCTCGTCATAGCAGGCATAGAAGGCGGGGATCACGCCCTGGTATTTTTTCAGATCGCTCATGTTAAAAACCTTCTCTCAAATGATTGATAGAGCGGGTGGAAACTTAGCCCTTGACAGCGCCCATGGCGATGCCCTGGGTGAAGTACTTCTGGAAGGCGATGAACACCACCACGATGGGGATGGCGGCCAGGGCGGCGCCGGCCATAATCAGGCCGAAGTCGGAGGACATTTCGCCCTGGAGGTTGGCGATGGCCAGGGGCAGGGTCCAGTTCCACTCACTGGTCAGCATGACCAGCTGGAGGAAGTAGTCGTTCCAGGTATTGACGAAGGTGAAGATAGCCAGAGCGCCGATGCCGGGCTTGATCATGGGGAAGACCACGCTGAAGAAAGTGCGCAGCTCGCCGGCGCCGTCCACACGGGCGGCCTCCAGGATCTCGTTGGGGATGGTCTCGGAGAACTGCTTCATCAGGAACACGCCGAAGGGCCAGCCTACGGTGGGCAGGATGACCGCCCACAGGTTGTTGTTCATGTGGAAGAAGGTCATCTCCTGCAGCAGGGGGATAACGATAACCTGCTTGGGCAGGGCCATGGCGCAGATGATGATGGTAAACAGAATGCTCCGGCCATAGAACCGCTTCTTGCCCAGCGCGTAGCCGGCAAAGGCGGCGGTGAGGCAGGTGAGGATCATGGCCATGGCGGAGATAAACACGATGTTGAACAGCCACAGGAAGGCTTCGTGCTCAAACAGCCGGGAATAGTTGTCGGTGGTGGGGCTCATGGGGAACCAGACGGGATACTTGGCGTTGATCTCGATGGCGTCCTTGAAGGAGCCGGTGACGATCCAGTACAGGGGGAACAGGAAGAACAGCGCCAGCAGGATCAGAACCACCACGGCAAATACCTTATAACCGGTAGAAGTACCGCTCAAATCAGTTTTAGCTTTCATGTTCTCACCCCCCTTTAATCAGTCTTGACCACTTTGAACTGGATGGCAGAGAAGATCGCGATGATGATGGCCAGGATGACGCCGATGGCGTTGGCGTAGCCCAGGTCGTTGAGCCGGTAAGCGGTGTCGTAGACCTGGTACATGATGGTCATGGTGGCGTTCATGGGCCCGCCCTTGGTCAACAACTGGATCAGCGCGAAGCACTGGAAGGAGTTGATGGTGGTGATAACCAGCACGTACAGGGTGGTGGGCATGATCTGAGGCCACTTGATCTTCCAGAACACCTGGAGCTTGGTGGCGCCGTCCACGGAGGCGGCCTCCACCAGGGACTGATCCACGTTGCCCAGGGCCGCCACGTACAGCACGATGGGCTGGCCGATGGAGGTGGTGAACAGGATCAGGATGATGAACCAGACGGCGGTGGACGAATTGCCCAGCCAGTCAAAGCCGGTGGTCCCGGTCAGCTGGTTCAGGATGCCGTTGTAGGGGTGCAGGATCCACTTCCACACCACGGTGATGGCCACCGAGCCGGTAACCACCGGCAGGTAGAACACGCAGCGGAAGAAGGAGCGGGTGAAGGCGTGCATCTTATAGATGGCGGAGCTCACCCACAGGGAGAAGGCAGTGACACAAGGCACCGCGATCACCACGATGAGCAGAGTGTTCAGGAAGCCCTGGTGGAACACAGGGTCCTGGAAGAGCTTGATGTAGTTATCCAGGCCGGCAAAGCCCTTGATGCCGCCCAGGCCGTATTCCATAAAGCTGTAGAATACGCAGATGAACATGGGAATGACAACGAAACCAATAAAGAACACCAAGCTGGGCAGCAGGAACAGGTAGGCGGAGATGGTTTCTCTCCGAACCAGCGCCTTACTCATTCCGGAGAACTGAGAACGCTTTTCCTTCTTTGGTTTCTTGCCGGTTGCTACGGCATTCTGCGCCATAAGTATCTCCCCTCTTTCAACACATATTTTGGTACCTTAGGATTGCCAGATATCAGCAACTGTGCCCGCCCCCTCACAGGGAGCGGGCACAGATTTGCTCAGGTCGGGTCAACCTTCTTGGAATAGGGGGTTTAGCCGATGTTGGCGTTGGCCTGGGTCACGAAGTCATCGGCCGCGGTCTGCACGTCGGCGCCGGTGGTCATGATCGCCTGGAGCATGGGCCACCACAGGGCGCGCTGCTCGGTCCAGCCGCCGGTCAGGGCGTAGTACCGGCCCAGATAGTCGCTCATCAGAGCGAAGGGAGCGCGGACGTCGGCGTCCTCGGCGTCAGCATAGACATCGCCCCAGTCACTGTGGACGGGGAAGAAACCGGTGACCTTCACAGCCTCGGTGCCGGTGGTCTGGTCGTTGCACACGAAGTCCACAAACTTCTTGGCGGCGTCGATCTTGGTCTGGTCGCCGTTGTTGAACACGCCGAAGCCGTAGGGGCCGGCCATCTCCAGCTCGGGAGTGCCGTCGTCAGAGGGGAAAGCCATGGCAAAGGGGGTGAACTGGGTCTGCTCAGCGTACTGAGTGTAGTTGGAGTAGTTCCAGCAGAAGCTCACGGCGCAGGTCTGGTTGGCAAAAGCCTGCAGCTCGTCGGAAGCGGCGAAGCTGGCGTTGGCGCTCATGGAGCCGTTGTTCACCATATCCTGCAGCAGCTTGAGAGCCTTCACGTTGTTCTCGCTGTTGGCCAGGTAGGAGGTGCCGTCCTCGTTGACATAGTAGTCGGAGTACAGGTTGTTGACGAGAGCACGGGTGCCCTGGTCGCCGCCCTGGGCGCCGCAGTAGATGATACCGGGCACGGTGATGTTGATGGTACCGGCGGCAGCGGCGTCACGGATGGCCTCCATGGCCTTCACAAAGTTATCGGTAGTCCAGGTACGGGTGGTCTCATCCAGGTACTGGAGAGCACCGGCGGCCTCAAAGGCCTCGTAGTTGATGGCCATGCAGTGGGCAGCCACGCTCAGGGGATACATGTAGTAAGTACCATCCAGCTGGGACACGGAAGAGATGCCCTCGGCGATATCGGAGCCGCTGGCGGTCCACAGGTCGGACAGGTCCACCATCAGATCTTCACGGGCGTAGTTGCCCACGATGCGCTCGGGGCCCTCAAAGATGATGTCGGGGGCGTTGCCGGAGCTGATAGCGGTGGTCAGCTTCTGGTCGCCGTCCTGGTAGTTGATGGGGGTCACGGTCACGTTGATGCCGGGGTTGGCCTCCTTAAAGGCCGCCACGATGGAGTCCCAGGCAGCGGCGTCGGTGAAGCCGCCGATGTTGAAGGCCCACAGGCTCAGCTCCACGGAGCTGGTGTCGCCGCCGCCGGAGGGGGTGCTGCTCTCGCCGCCGGCGGGAGTCTGGGTGGTGCCGCCACCGCCGCCGCAGGCCGCCAGGCCCAGGGACATGGAAGCGGCCAGCAGGAGCGCAAGAATCCGTTTCTTCATTTCATACTTCCTCCTCTTATTTTTTTGAATAAGAATGTGATTACCTTTGCGGTAACCCGTTGTGTAGATTGTACAGTTCAGCTCAGGATTTGTCAATAGTAAAACGCTGATTTTTTTCTTTTTTTATCGACTCTGCAAATTTTTTTCAAAATCCGCCGTCCGTGGTCAAATGTGCTTATCAGAAAGCACTTCAGCTACCATTTCCTGCCTGCTGCGGCAGCCCTCCGGATCCCGGCGGCAGATCTCCCGGAACAGCACGTCCATAAGATAGAGCTGTGCCACCCGGGCGGCCACCGACCCCCCCTGGAGAGGGCCTTCCCGGGCGCCGCACTGGAGCACCACGTCGGCGTAGGCCGCGCCGGGGGATTTGGGAAACCGAGTCACCAGGATGGAGCGGGCCTTCCGCTCCTGGATGAGCTGGAGGTTTTTCAGCAGGGCGGTGGTGGAGCCGGAGTAGGAAAAGTAGATCACCACGTCCCCTGCCGTCAGCTGGGAGGCGGCAATGGCCTGCATGTGGGAGTCCATCACTGCTTGAAAATTCATCTGGATGGTGCTGAACAGGTGGGCACACTCCTGGGCCAGGATCATGGACCCCCCCTGCCCCATGCACAGCACCCGCCCGGCGGAGGCGATCATATCCGCCGCCTTGCGGATGAATTCAGGCCGCAGCAGCTCCATGGTCTGCCGCAGGGCGTCCACATCATTCTCGTAGGCCGCCCGGCAGATCCCCTCCAGGCTGTCCTCCTCCAGGCCCTCCCGCCGGATAGCTCCCGGTTCCTGCCGACCGGCGGTGGCGTTGGCAATGGCCAGCTTGAAGGCGCTGTATCCTTTATACCCCAGCCGCTTGCAGAAGCGGGAGATGGTGGCCTCGGCCACCCCCGCCTCCTCCGCCAGCTCGGAGATGGACATGAACTGGGTCTGCTGCTGGTGGATGACTGCGTAGTCGGCCACCTTTTTCTCGGCGCTGGTCAGCTGATAGTACTCACCGTTGATCTTCTCAAAGACATTGACGATGGGCATGGCCGCCCTCTCAATTCCGCTCCATGATCTGGCCGATCATCACGTCGCACATAATAAGCATTCGGGGCAGGTGGAAGGGGCCCTTGAAGGTAGAGCCCTTGCAGGGAGGCTCGGTGGGCTTGCCATCCCGGCGGAGGTAGCCGAACCAATCGCCGTACTCCGGATCGGAGAAATACTGCTTGCAGTACTCCAGAGTCTTTTCAAACCAGCCCAGGTACTTCTCGTCCCCGGTGTCCCGGTAGATCATGATAGAGGCGATGAGGGTCTCGTCATGGGGCCACCACAGCTTCATGTCGTGCTCATAGGCCTCGGGCGGACGGCCCAGGCAGTCAATGAAGTAGAGCAGGCCGCCGTACTCCTTGTCCCAGCCGGCGTTGATGGCCTGGTCAAAAATCTTAACGGCGGTGGCGTGCTGCTCCTTGTTGCCCCGGAGGTTGGCGTCCTCCATCAGGAACCAGGAGCATTCGATGTCGTGGCCGGGGTTGACCACCCGGCCCTCGGTGACGTCGCCCCGGAACTCGCCGTTGGGGCCCACGCTCTCCAGGGTGCAGCCCAGCTCGGGCTTATAGTGGTAGCGGAAGATCTCATCCACGCACTGGGAGGCCCGCTGGTTGTACAGCTCGGCCTGCTCCGGGTCCACCCGGCGGAGCACGGAGGTGATATTCAGATAGATCATGGGGTTGGCCAGGGCACGGCCGGACCTGGTCTCGGGGATGGTCTTGGGACCCATGCCGGTGGGGTCCTGGATGAGGCCGTTGTTCAGGTTCCAGATCAGGTCATAGGCGGCCCGGGCCCGCTCCAGGCAGACCTTGTCGCCGGTGACTCCGTAGTACTCGGCGTTGGCGATGGCGTAAAAGCCTTCGGAGAAGCAGTAGCGGCGCTGGCGCAGGGGCTTGCCGTCCCCGGTAACGGTGAAGTACATCCGGTTGCCCGCCTCACGGTTGATGCAGTACTTCTCCATAAAGTCCAGACAGCTCTTGCTGGCGGCCAGCCACTCCTCCTTCACCCCGTAGGTGTGGCACAGGTAGGCAAAGGTCCAGGCACAGCGGCCCTGCATCCACACACTCTTGTCGGTGGAGAAGATCTTGCCCTCCCGGTCCAGGCAGGTGTACACGCCGCCGTTCACCGGGTCCATGCCGTTCTTCAGCCAGAACGAAATGCTCCGCTCCAGCTCCTCTCTGATCCACTTCTGATGATCCTGCAGACGAGCAGTGATATCCATTGTATCAGTCCACCTTTCATGATTGGGAGAGCCCTCCCGTTAAGACCATCATACCTGCCGGTACAGTTCCCGTCAAGAGGATTTTGGAAAATAATTTTCAGAAATGTGAAAATTCCCTTGACAGATTGAAAAAAACTGATAGCCTATACGTAGAGCGATTTGTCATCTTCTCACATATATAAGGAGGATTCCTATGAAACATCTTGGAATTGAAGTCCCCGTCAAAAACGTACCTGAGCTGGACCCCGGCTTCCTCCCCCTGGGCAAATTCCGCGCCTCCTTCCTGAAGGACGCCAAAAAGCCCCTGGACCTGGCGGTGGAGCGGGCCGGCGGCGAGGTGGCCGTCTACAAGACCTTCATCCACGGCACCCCCGACATGGCCGAGGCCGATATCTACTATGTGGATCGGATTATCAAGTCCATGCTGTGGTATATGGGCGGCTTCAAGGTGTACATCAGCGGCGACAAGGATATCTACGAGGCCATGAAGGCCACCTACTGCGTGGGCGGCAAGCGGGCCTTTGACGCCGACTTCATGTCCAATGTGTATGAGAAGCCCTTTGAGGTGGTGTACTGCGACGCCGTTCCCGCCGAGTACAGCAATCCCCAGGCGGTAGGCCGCCACCTGGCCGGCTGCCGCATCGGCTTTGACGCCGGCGGCTCCGACCGGAAGGTGTCCGCCGTCATCGACGGCCAGCCCGTGTTCTCCGAAGAGGTGGTCTGGTTCCCCAAGACCACCGCCGATCCCGACTACCACTATGACGGCATTGTGGCCGCCCTCAAGTCCGCCGCCGAGCACATGCCCCGGGTGGACGCGGTGGGCGTGTCCTCCGCCGGCATCTACATCGAGAACCGCACCATGGTGGCCTCCCTCTTCCTCAAGGTGCCCAAGGAGGACTTTGACGCCAAGGTGAAGGACATCTACATCCGGGCCATCAAGGACACCTTCGGCGACGTACCCTATGTGGTGGCCAACGACGGCGACGTGTCCGCCCTGGCCGGCGCCATGAGCCTGGAGGAGAACAACATCCTGGGCATCGCCATGGGCACCAGCGAGGCCGTGGGCTTCGTGGACGCCAACGGCAACATCACCGGCTGGCTCAACGAGCTGGCCTTCGCCCCGGTGGACGTGTCCCCCAACGCCATGGAGGACGAGTGGTCTGGGGACATCGGCTGCGGCGTGAAGTACTTCTCCCAGGACGGCGTCATCAAGCTGGCCCCCGCCGCCGGCATTGAGCTGGACCCCGCCCTCTCCCCCGCCGAGAAGCTGAAGGTGGTCCAGAAGGCCATGGAGGCCGATGATCCCGGCGCCGCCGCCCTCTACCGCTCCATCGGCGTGTACCTGGGCCACTCCCTGGCGCTGTATCACCACTTCTATGGCTTCAAACATGTGCTGCTGCTGGGCCGGGTCATGTCCGGCAAGGGCGGCGACATCATCCTGGAGACCTGCAAGAACGTCCTGGCCGACGAGTATCCTGAGATCGCCGGTCAGATCAACCCCACCCTGCCCGACGAGAAGGCCCGCCGGGTGGGCCAGTCCGTGGCCGCCGCCTCCCTGCCCGAGCTCAAGTAAGTGCGCCGCCACATCCTCTGTCTGGGGGACTCCAACACCCACGGCTACTGCGCCGACCCTGCCGACGGGGCCGACGGGGTTCTGCGCCGGTTCAACGAGGACGAGCGCTGGCCCTGCCTGCTGCAAAAAGCCCTGGGGGAGGGCTATCTGATGCTGGAAGAGGGAATGTCCGGCCGCACCACTGTCTTTGACGACCCGGTGGAGGAGGGTCTGTGTGCCCTGGCCCACCTGCGGCCCATCCTGAAAAGCCACCGCCCCATCCACCTGCTGGTGATCATGCTGGGCACCAACGACGCCAAGGAGCGGTTTTCCGCCAACGCCTATGTCATTGGCCGGGGGATGGAACGGCTGGTGCAGCAGGCCATGGCCACCGACTGTTGGGGCGGAGCCCGCCCCAACATCCTCATCGTGGCCCCCAAGTCCATCGAGCCAGGGGTGCTCACCTCTCCGGTGGCCGGTGAGATGGGCCCCCGCTGCGTGGAGATCACCCGGGGACTGGCCCCGGTGTACCGGGAGGTGGCCGAACGAAACGGCTGCCACTTCCTGGACGCCAACACCCTGGGCCTCGACTGCAACCACATTGACTTCATGCACCTGACCCGGGGGGCCCACGCCCGGCTGGCCACTGCCCTGGCGGAGCTGATCCCCACACTGCTGCCTTAATTCCATCAAAAAATCCGCGGATCTGATTGATCCGCGGATTTTTTATGCTGTTATTATACCGAACTGAGTTGGCCTCAAAGGACCATCTGGAAAAACTTCCACAGCAGCTTGCCGCCGTAAAAGATGATAATGATGCCGCAGACCACGTTGATGACCCGGAGGATCTTGTCGTTGAACTTGGCGGAAAACAGGGAGATCAGCACCGTGATGCCGAAAAACCACAGGAAAGAGGCGGTGGAGGAGCCCAGGATCAGCTGGGTGCTCACCGCGCCGGGGTTGTCCGCCCGGAAGCCGCCGAAGAGCATGGTGCCGTCCAGGATGGCCTGGGGATTGAACCAGGTGACCACACAGGCCCGTGCCGCCACCTTGGGCAGGGAGATATTCACGTCCACATCGTGATCCATGGTAGGCTTGTCCCGCAGCAGGCCAATCCCGATCCACACCACGATGGCGCCCCCTACCAGCAAAATCACCAGCTGGAGCCAGGTGAACCGCTCCATCAGGGCGCCGATGCCGAAGAAACAGGCCAGGGCCAGGGTAATGTCGAAGAAAATCACGATGAGGGCTGTCAGCAGGGCCTTATGCCGGGGCTGGGTGAGGGCAGAATTGATGACAAACAGATTCTGCATCCCGATGGGGGCCACATAGGCCAGGCCAATGGTCAAACCGGTGAGATAGGGCGGCATAAGGTTCCCCTCCTGAAAAAACTCTTTTCTTTTTCATGACCTGGTAGTATTATAGTACCTATATTTCCTGTGCGCAAGAACGCAGAAAAAAACTACCAGGTAAGGAGGAACTGACCTGATGGCCGTCAACCATGACAACTGTCCCTGCATGGAGACCTGCCCCCTGAACCACGCCCTGGCCCTCATCGGCGGCAAATGGAAGATGCAGATCCTCTGTTCCCTATACAACAACGGCCCCACCCGGTACAACCAGCTGAAAAAGACCCTGGACGGGGTGTCCAACACGGTGCTGGCCAACGCCCTGCGGGAGCTGGAGGAGGACGGCCTGGTGGAACGGCAGGAGTATCTGGAGGTGCCGGTGCGGGTGGAGTACCGCATCACCGAGCCCTGCCAGCGGCTCATCCCCATCCTGGATGAGCTGGGCAACTGGAGCATGGCACTGTAAAAAAATACCGCGGGCAGCGCCCGCGGCAAGGGAATATCTCAATCTTTATGGGTCATGCGGAATTTAAACCGGTTCCACATGGTGTCCTTCTCGTAGCCCTTGGACACCCGGAACTTCCACTCAGCGTCCCTGGCCCGCCTGCGGCAGACCTTCTCATCATGGGCCATCCATCCCCCCGGGACCAAGCTCTGGCTCATCTTGATCTGCATTCCGGTCAGTAAAAACAACATAGGGAGCTCCTTTCTGTCTCAATGCGGAAGGACCTCTTATCATCCTCAACATAGCAAAGGACGCGGGAAAAGTCAAGGCTGAAAAACCCCTGAAAACGCCGGTCTCCGGCGGTTAGGAGATGTTATATGGCAAAAACACTGGTTTTAGCGGAAAAGCCCTCGGTAGGTCGGGAATTGGCCCGGGTGCTGGGGTGCAAAAAATCCGGCGAGGGCTGTCTGGAGGGCGAGCGGTATATCGTCACCTGGGCCCTGGGCCATCTGGTGGAGCTGGCCCCTCCGGAGGACTATGACAAGGCCTGGGCCAAGTGGGATCTGCTCACCCTGCCCATGCTGCCGGAGAAGATGAAAACGGTGGTCATCCCCCTGTCCGGCCGGCAGTTCCGGGCGGTGCAGGCCCTCATGCGCCGGGGGGACGTGTCCGACCTGGTCATCGCCACCGACGCCGGCCGGGAGGGGGAGCTGGTGGCCCGATGGATCATGGAAAAGGCCGGTTGGAAGAAGCCGGCCAAGCGTTTGTGGATCTCCTCCCAGACCGACAAGGCTATCAAGGACGGCTTTGCCCACCTGCGCCCCGCCGCCGACTACGACAACCTGTACCACTCCGCCCGGGCCCGCAGCGTGGCCGACTGGGTGGTTGGCCTCAACGTCACCCGGGCCCTCACCTGCAAGTACAACGCCCAGCTCTCCGCCGGGCGGGTCCAAACCCCCACCCTGGCCCTCATCGTGGATCGGGAGGAAGAGATCCGCAGGTTCCAGCCCAGGGAATTTTATACCGTCTCTGTCAAGCTGGACGGCTTTTCCGCCACCTGGCGGGACAAGAACGGCCAGGCCCGGCTGTTTGACAAGGCCCAGGCGGAGGCCCTGGCCGCCCGGCTGACGGGCAAAAGCGCCGTCCTCACCGAGGTCAAGCGGACCTGGAAGCAGACCCCGCCGCCGGCGGCCTACGACCTGACAGAGCTCCAGCGGGACGCCAATAAAAAATACGCCTACTCCGCCAAGGAGACCCTGTCGGTGATGCAGAACCTGTATGAGGTCCACAAGATCCTCACCTACCCCCGTACCGACTCCCGGTATATCTCCGACGACGTAGTACCCACCCTGCCCGAGCGGCTGCGCAGCGTGATGATCGACGAATACGCCCCCCTGGCCCGGCAGATCATGGCCCATCGGCCCCTCCAGACCCGATACCTGGTGAACAACGCCAAGGTCAGCGACCACCATGCCATCATCCCCACCGAGGAGCAGGTGGAGCTGTGGCGGCTGTCCGGCCCGGAGCGCAACATCTTCAACCTGGTGGCCCGCCGGTTTTTGGCGGTGCTGCTGCCTCCCTTTGCGTATGAGGAGGTCACCCTGAAGCTGACCATCGACGGGGAGAGCTTCCACGCCCGGGGGAAGATTGTCAAGGAGCAGGGGTGGAAGGCGGCATACGACCGCACCTTTGCCCTGGAGGACGAGGAGGACGACCCGGAGGACAGGGAGCAGGCCCTCCCCGAGCTGCGGCAGGGAGACAAGCTGCCGGTGCGCTCCGCAAAGGTGAACGCTGGCAAGACATCGCCCCCCAAGCGGTACACCGAGGCCACCCTCCTCACCGCCATGGAGCACCCCGCCGCCCAGGTCAGCGACAAGGCCCAGAGCAAGATCCTGGAGGAGACCGGCGGCCTGGGCACTCCCGCCACCCGGGCGGACATCATCGAAAAGCTGTTCTCCGCCTTTTACATCGAGCGGCGGGGCAAGGAGCTGGTCCCCACCTCCAAGGGAGTTCAGGTGGTGGGGCTGGCCCCCGCCGACCTGCGCTCGGCCTCCCTCACCGCCAAATGGGAAAAGCGGCTGGGGGACATCGCCCAGGGCAAGGAACAGGAGGACGCCTTTGTAGGGGAGATGCGGGGCTACGCCTCCCATCTGGTGGCAGAGGTGAAGGCCAGCGACGCCACCTATACCCACGACAACGTGACCAGGGAAAAGTGCCCCGACTGCGGCAAGTTCCTGCTCAGCGTCAAGGGCAAGCGGGGCAAGCTGCTGGTGTGCCCCGACCGGGAGTGCGGTTACCGCCGCTCGGTGACCCAGACCACCAACGCCCGCTGCCCCAACTGCCACAAGAAAATGGAGCTGCGGGGAGAGGGGGACAAGCAGATCTTCGCCTGTGTATGCGGCTACCGGGAACGGCTCAGCGACTTCAAAAAGCGGCGGGAATCCAAGTCCGCCGGCAAGGGGGATGTGCGCCGCTATCTCCAGCAGCAGGAGCAGAAACAGGACACCGGCAGCTCTGCTATGGCGGAACAGCTGAAAAAATGGCTGGAGCAAAATAAATAAGAGAGAAAAGAGGAGACAACGTGGAAGCATTCAACCAATTCCTGACCTGGCTGGACGACTACATCTGGGGCATCCCCATGATCGTGCTGCTGCTGGGCACCCACCTGTTCATGACAGTGCGCACCGGCTTTATCCAGCGCAAGACCTTCACCGGTATCCGCCTGTCGGTCACCCGCGACCCGGACGCCCCCGGCGACGTGAGCCAGTTCCAGGCCCTCACCACCGCCCTGGCCTCTACCATCGGCACCGGCAACATCATCGGCGTGGGCACCGCCATCTTCCTGGGCGGCCCCGGCGCCGTGTTCTGGTGCTGGATTGCCGGCGTGTTCGGCATCGCCACCAAGTACGCCGAATCCCTCATTGCCGTCAAGTACCGGGTACGCACCCCTGACGGCAAAATGCAGGGCGGCGCCATGTACGCCCTGGAGCGGGGCCTGGGCCTGAAGTGGCTGGGCGTCCTCTTCGCCATTCTGGCTACCCTGGCCTCCTTCGGCATCGGCTGCGGCACCCAGATCAACGCCATCGCTGAAGTGGTGGAAAACAACATCCCCCTGGGCATTCCTCCCATCGCCGTAGGCATTGTGGGCGGCATCTTCACCGCTGTCGTCATCATCGGCGGCATCAAGTCTATCGCCAGCGTGTGTGAAAAGCTGGTGCCCTTCATGGCCATTTTCTACGTGCTGGGCTGTATCATCATCCTGGGCATCAACTACGACTTCATCATCCCCGCCATCGGCGCTACCCTCAATCTGGCCTTCCAGCCCGGGGCCGTGGCCGGCGGTCTGGTTGGACAGGGACTCATGATCGCCATGCGCTTTGGTGTGGCCCGTGGCCTGTTCTCCAATGAGTCCGGTATGGGCTCCGCTCCCCTGGTGGCCTCCGCCGCCCAGACCCGCAACCCGGTACGCCAGGCCCTGGTATCCGCCACCGGCACCTTCTGGGACACCGTGGTGGTGTGCCTGATGACCGGGCTGGTGCTGGTGTCCACCATCATGAAAAATCCCCAGATCAATATGGACACCATCGCCAACGGCGGCCAGCTTACCACCGCCGCCTTCAGTCAGATCCCCGTCATGGGCCCCATCATCCTGGTGGTGGGCATCATCACCTTCGCCTGGTCTACCATCCTGGGCTGGTCCTACTACGGCGAGCGGTGCGCCCAGTACCTGTGGGGCAAGAAGGCCACCCTGGTCTACAAGATCATCTTTGTGGCCATCGTGGTGGTGGGTCCTGTGCTGGCCCTGGATCTGGTGTGGACCATCGCCGACATCCTCAACGCCTTTATGGCCATCCCCAACCTGATCGCCGTGCTCCTGCTGTCCAACGTCATTGCCAAGGACACCAAGTACTACCTCAAGCACCTGGACGAGGTGGACACCACCGAGATCCCCAGCGTGGATAAATAACCGGTTGACATCTCTTTCCCACAGTGCTATGATAATTGCGACAAGTTCATACACAGTCTTCAGGGCAGGGTGAAATTCCCGATCGGCGGTATAGTCCGCGAGCGCGTCAGCGCAGGATTTGGTGCAATTCCAAAACCGACAGTATAGTCTGGATGGAAGAAGACGCAGACGGGAATGGTTTTTCAACCAACTGTTTTCCCCGCCCGCACCAGTTTTTTCAGCGCCCCGAAGGTATTCGGGGCGCTTTTTTTGCCCCGGAAAGGAAGGAATCCCCATGCACGATCATGATTATATGGCCCTGGCCATCGACCTGGCCCGCCGGGGAATGGGCTGGACCAGCCCCAACCCCCTGGTGGGGGCGGTGCTGGTAAAAGACGGCCAAATCATCGGCCAGGGGTGGCACCAAAAATGCGGCGGCCTCCACGCCGAGCGGGAGGCACTGGCGTCCTGTACGGAGAACCCGGGGGGAGCTACCCTGTACGTCACCCTGGAGCCCTGCTGCCACCAAGGCCGCCAGCCCCCCTGCACCCAGGCCATCCTGGAGGCGGGTATTTCCCGGGTGGTCATCGGCTCCCGGGACCCCAACCCCCTTGTCCACGGCAAAGGGGCCGCCCTGCTGCGGCAGGCGGGGGTCCAGGTGGAGGAGGACTTTATGCGGGGGGAGTGCGACACCCTCAACCCGGTGTTTTTCCACTACATCACCCACAAGACCCCTTATGTGGCCATGAAATACGCCATGACCGCCGACGGCAAGATCGCCTGTCACACCGGCCTGTCCCAGTGGGTCACCGGCGAGACCGCCCGGGCCCATGTCCAGACCCTCCGCCACCAATACCGGGGTATTCTGGCGGGCATCGGCACGGTGCTCCAGGACGACCCCCGGCTCACCTGCCGGATGGACGGCGGGAGAAATCCGGTGCGGATCATCTGCGACTCTCACCTGCGCATTCCCCTGGAGTCCAACCTGTGCCGCACCGCCGGGGAGGTGCCCACCATCGTGGCCTGCGCCTCCCCCCCGCCCCAGAAAAAACAGGCCCTGGAGGATCTGGGGGTGACGGTGCTGGACCTGCCCGGCCCCGACGGGCAGGTGGATCTGCCCGCCCTGATGGCAGAGCTAGGCCGCTGGGAGATCGACGGCGTTCTCCTGGAGGGGGGCGGCGGACTCAACGAGTCCATGCTGCGGCAGGGGCTGGTCCACAAGGTGTACTGCTACCTGGCGCCCAAGCTCTTCGGAGGCGCGGACGCCAAGAGCCCGGTGGAGGGCCGGGGGGTGGACTCCCCCGACCAGTGCTGGCGGCTGTCGCCGCCGGTGTGCACCCCCCTGGGGGAGGACCTGCTGTTGGAATACGAGGTGATACAGGATGTTCACAGGGATCATTGAGGAGCTGGGCACCGTCCGTCACGTGGCGCCTGGCCGGCTGGAGCTGGCCGCCCGCACCGTGCTGGAGGGCACCAAGCTGGGGGACTCCATCGCGGTGAACGGGGTGTGCCTGACGGTGACCCATCTGTCCGCCGGGGGCTTCACCGCCGACGTGATGCCCGAGACCCTCCGGCGCACCGGTCTGGGGGCCCTGCGCCCCGGCTCCAAGGTCAATTTGGAGCGGGCCATGGCCGCCGATGGCCGGTTCGGGGGCCACATCGTCTCCGGCCACATCGACGGCACCGGAACGGTGGCCTCCCTCCGCCGGGAGGGCAATGCGGTGTGGGTCACCATCTCCGCGCCCCCGGAGCTGCTGGCAGGCATTGTGGAGAAGGGCTCCATCGCCATTGACGGCATCAGCCTGACAGTGGCCGCCGTCACCGACCAGGACTTTTCGGTGTCTATCATCCCCCACACCGGGGCCCAGACCACCCTGCTGGAGCGCAGGCCGGGGGACCCCGTCAATCTGGAAACCGATATCATTGGCAAATATGTGGCCAAGCTCATGGGCAAACCGGAGCAGACCTCCGGCGGCATCACCATGGAGTTTCTGGCCCGGCACGGATTTTAAAGGAGGAGAGCCAGTATGGCATACGCCACCATTGAGGAGGCCCTGGAGGAACTGCGGGCCGGCCATCTTATCATGTGTATCGACGACCCTGACCGGGAGAACGAGGGGGATCTGATCTGCGCCGCCCAGTTCGCCACTACGGAAAATGTGAACTTTATGGCGGTCCACGCCAAGGGGCTTATCTGCACCCCCATGTCGGCGGCGGTGGCCACCCGGCTGGGGCTGGAGCAGATGGTGAAAGTGAACACCGACAACCACCAGACCGCTTTCACCGTATCCATTGACCACGCCGACACCACCACCGGCATCTCCGCCGAGGAGCGGGGCTTCACCTGCCGCCGGTGCGCCGCACCCGACGCCAAGCCGGAGGAGTTCCGCCGGCCCGGACACGTGTTCCCCCTGGTAGCCCGCCGGGGAGGCGTGCTGGCCCGCAACGGCCACACCGAGGCCACGGTGGACCTGTGCCGCCACGCCGGGCTGGCCGAGTGCGGCCTGTGCTGCGAGATCATGCGGGACGACGGCACCATGATGCGCACCACCGAGCTTTTGCAGCACGCGGAGCAGTGGGGTATCAAGGTCATCACCATCAAGGATCTCCAGGACTACTGCCGCCTCCACGACAAGCATGTGGTGCGGGAGGCGGTGGCCAACATGCCCACCAAGTTTGGGGACTTTACCATCTACGGCTACACCAACGACCTGACCGGGGAGAGCCATGTAGCCCTGGTGAAGGGGGACATCGGAGACGGCATGGGGGTGCTGTGCCGGGTCCACTCGGAATGCCTCACCGGCGACGTGTTCGGCTCTCAGCGGTGCGACTGCGGCCAGCAGCTGGCCGCAGCCATGGAGCGCATCAACCAGGAGGGCCGGGGTGTGGTACTCTACATGCGCCAGGAGGGCCGAGGCATCGGCCTGATCAACAAGCTGAAAACCTACACCCTCCAGGAGCAGGGCTATGACACGGTGGAGGCCAACATCAAGCTGGGCTTCGCCCCCGACCTGCGGGAGTACTGGATCGGGGCCCAGATCCTCCGGGATCTGGGGGTGCGCCAGCTGCGGCTGCTCACCAACAACCCGGACAAGATCTACGGCCTGTCCGGCTTCGGCCTGGAGATCTCCCAGCGGGTACCTATCGAGATCGCCCCCCAGGAGCACGACCACTTCTACCTGTGGACCAAGCGGGAAAAAATGGGCCACCTGCTGGAGCAGGTGACCGACGAGACTTAAGATCACATTGAGGAGGAAGTTACCATGAACATTCTGGAAGGCAAGCTGGTAGGCAGCCAGCAGATGAAGGTGGCCATCGTGGCCGCCCGGTTCAACGAGTTCATCGTCTCCAAACTGCTCAGCGGCGCCGAGGACGGCCTGGTGCGCCACGGCGTCCCCGGGGAGAACATCGACGTGGCCTGGGTGCCCGGAGCCTTTGAGATCCCGGTGGTGGCCCTGCGGCTGGCTCAGAGCGGCAAGTACGACGCCGTCATCTGTCTGGGGGCGGTAATCCGGGGCTCCACCTCCCACTACGACTATGTGTGCGCCGAGGTGTCCAAGGGGGTGGCCCAGGCCTCCATGCAGACCGGCAAGCCGGTGCTCTTCGGGGTACTCACCACCGACACCATCGAGCAGGCCATCGAGCGGGCTGGCACCAAGGCTGGCAACAAGGGCTACGACTGCGCCCTGTCCGCCATTGAGATGATCAATCTGTTGTCCACTGTATCTTAAACAGCGCCGCCATGTCAGCGGGGAGAGGCTGGGTCCAGCTCAGCCTCTCCCCGCTGATGGGCTGTAGGAGAGAAAGCTTCCAGGAGTGGAGGGCAGGCCGGGAGATGAGGGCCTGATCCTCCCTGCCGTATAGGAAATCCCCGGTGAGGGGACAGCCCAGGTGAGCCATATGCACCCGGATCTGGTGGGTGCGGCCGGTGTCCAGCTCCAGCTCCACCAACGCCCGGCCACCCTCGGTGTGAAGCACCCGGTAATGGGTACGGGCCGCCTGTCCCAGTGGGTCCACCTGACGCTCCATCAGAGAGCCGGGCACCCGGCCGATGGGGGCGTCCACCGTCCCCTGGGCGGGGCCGGGCGCCCCGTCGCACACCGCCAGGTAGATCCGCCGGAACTGGGGGGTGTGGAGCTGGAGCTTCAGCTTCTCCTGGGCATGTGGGTGCTTGGCCACCACCATCAGCCCCGAGGTCCCCTTGTCCAGCCGCTGAACCGGGTGGACGTCGGCCACAATGCCCTGCTGCTGATAGTAATGGGCGATGAAATTGCACATGGTATCGGCGTAATGGCCGGGGCCGGGGTGCACCAGCACCCCCGGGGCCTTGTTGAGTACCAGCAGATCCCCGTCCTCGTACACAATATCCAACGGCCCGGGGGTGGGCACCATGTCCCCCCGGTGGTCGGGGTCGGCCAGCCGGACAGAGAGCACCTGCCCCTCCCTCACCCGCTGGCCCGTGATGGCCCGGACCCCGTCCAGCAGGATGCCGTCCTCCAGCCACTTGATGCGCTTGATGACGGTGCCGGACAGCCCCATCTCCCGCCGCAGCAGGGTGTCGATCTTCTCCCCCGCCTGGCCTGCCGTCACCGTCAGGGCCAGCCGCCGGGCCTGCCGCTCTCCCATGACATTTCCCTCCCGCTGATGTTTTTTTCAGTATACCACCGCCGTCCCGCTTTTCAAAGCGGGGATTTTGTTGTATACTAGTAGGAAAAGCAGATTTGTACCACAGGAAGCGAGGCGCCGCCTATGGCAGAAAAACTGGGCATCTATATCCACATCCCCTTTTGCCGCAGCAAGTGTGATTACTGCGACTTTTACTCCCTGGCGGGGCAGGAGGGGCGGATGGACGATTACCAGAAGGCCCTGTTGGCCCACATGAAGGAAACCGCTCCCCTCACCCGGGGCTGGCAGGTGGACACCGTCTACTTCGGCGGGGGCACCCCCAGCTTTTACGGGGAGAAGCGGCTGCGGGAACTGCTGCGGTTTATCGCAAAGCGGTTCGACCTTGCCAAGGACGCTGAGATCACTGTGGAGTGCAATCCGGACAGCGTGGATCAGAAAATGCTCCAAACCCTCCGGCGGGCCGGGTTCAACCGGATCTCTCTGGGGGTGCAGTCGGCCTGTGACCGGGAGCTGCAAAATCTCCACCGGCCCCACACCTATCAGCAGGCGGTGGCAGCGGTAGCGGCCGCCCGGACGGCAAAATTCCAAAACCTGAGCCTGGACCTGATCTACGGCCTGCCCGGCCAGACTATGGAGGGCTGGCAGGACACGGTGGAGCAGGTACTCACTCTGAAGCCGGAGCACCTGAGCTGCTACGGCCTGAAGGTGGAAGAGGGCACCCCCCTGGACTACCGGGTGTCCCGGGGAGAAATCCTGCCCGACGACGACGCCCAGGCCGACATGTACCTGTGGACCGTGGAGCGGCTGGCCCGGGAGGGCTACCGTCAGTACGAGATCTCCAACTTTGCCAAGCCGGGCTGCCAGTCCCGGCACAACCTGCGCTACTGGATGGGCAGGCCCTATATCGGCTTCGGCCCTGGGGCCCACTCCGACTTCGGCGGCCGGCGGTACTCCTTCGTCCGGGATCTGGAGACCTATATCTCCGGTGTGCTGGGCGGCGGCGTGGTCATTGATTCCTCCGATCTGATCCCCGCCCGGGAGCGGGGCAGCGAATACCTGATGCTCCGCCTGCGCACCACCCGGGGCATCGAGGAGTGGGAGTACCGGCGAGAGTTCTTCCTCAACTTCGATCCCATCGAACAGAAGCTGGAGGAGTACGAGCGCCAGGGCTGGGCTGAGCGCCACGACCGCCGATGGAACCTGACCCCCAAAGGCTTCCTGGTGTCCAACCAGCTTATCAGCGACCTGCTGGTGATCCAGGAGGAGGCCACCCTGGAAAAGACCCTCCCCCGGCTCAAGCAGGGAATGCCTCCAAAAGAGCCGTAATCCGGTTGTTTTCTCAAAACCCTTCGCCTTTACAAGCGGAGGGTTTTGTGTTAACATAACGTAAGTTTCACCGTTTTCATATCACAAGGAGGTTCCCTATGAAGCACTTTTTCCGGCGGGCCGCCGCCTTGGCGCTGGCCCTGGCCGTCACCGTCACCGCTGTCTCCGCTTCCTACGCCCTGGGCTGGGATATACATACCATGCAGCTCCCCCTGTCTCAGGGGACAAGCCTGGGGGAGAATATTTTCTGGAGCGATACCTACAGCGACCTGCGCCATGAGTATTACATCGCCTACACCCCCAATACCGGCGTCACCCCCACCGTGGCCTACGGTAACAAGGTGCTGGACCGGATGACCCTCAGCGCCATGGCCCGCAACCTGGAGAGCCAGGGGAAAAACGTGGTGTCCGGGGTCAACGGGGACTGGTACGTCCTGTCCACCGGGGCCACCGTGGGCCTGCTGGTCACCGACGGGGTGATCCGGGCCACCCCCTACTACAGAAACGCCTGGGCCATCGGCTTCAACGCCGACGGCACCGCCTTCATCGGCCAGCCCACCCTCACCACCACCGTCACCTTCGGCGGCCAGACCTACAACCTGGGCGGGGCCATTAACAAGGTGCGCAAGCTCACCGCCGCCGACACCAGCGGCGGCCTCACCCTGCTGACCTCCGACTTTGCCACCAAGACCCAGAACACCTCCGCCGGGGTGGACGTGATCCTTTCCCCGGTGATCGACGGCACCGGCGCCTATGCCACTCAGCCCACCATCGGCAAGCAGGTGCAGTACACCGTGGAGCAGGTGCTGGAGTCCACCGGCAGCATCGAAATCCCCGAGGGCAAAGCCATCCTCACCATGAACGGGGCGGACAAGGCGGAGATCCTGGCCCAGCTCCGGGCCCTCCAGCCGGGGGACACCGTCACCCTGTCGGTGACCAGCACCGACCAGCGGTGGAACACCGTGAACCAGGCCATCGGCGGCACCTACCACATCGTCTCCAACGGCCAGGTGGCCTCCGGCCTGCCCACCGAGCGCACCGCCTGGACCGCCGTGGGGGTGAAAGCCGACGGCACCGTGATCCTGTACACCCTGGACGGCAAGCAGAACGGCTACAGCGTGGGCTGCACCCTGAGTCAGGTGGCCCAGCGGCTCATCGAGCTGGGCTGCGTGGAGGCCCTGAGCATGGACGGCGGCGGCTCCACCACCATTGGGGCCGCCTACCCCGACGGGGAGGGAATGCAGATCGTCAACCGGCCTTCCGACGGCTCCCAGCGGTCCAACAGCACCGCCATCTTCCTCACCACCAACCTGGAACCCACCGGCGTGGTGGGCAGCTACTACGTCACCCCCACCGACGACATGGTGCTGGCGGGGGCCTCGGTACAGCTGTCCGCCGCCGGAGTGGACACAGGCTACTACCCCACCACCGGCAACCCGGTCACCTGGTCGGTGTCCCAGGGGGGCGGCACAGTGAGCGCCACCGGGCTGTACACCGCCGGTCATGAGAGCGGCACCTATCTGGTCACCGCCTCGGACGGCACCGCCTCCGGCTCAGCCTGGATGACGGTGGTCCAGACCCCTGCCACCCTTACGGTGAAAAACCAGTCCACCGGCAAGCAGGTCACCGCCCTCAGCCTGGAGCCCGGCCAGCAGGTGGACCTGACCGCCTCCGCCACCTACCGCACCCTGGCCCTCACCGCCCAGGACAGCTGCTTTACCTGGACCCTGGACCCGTCGGTGGGCACGGTGGACGCCAACGGCCTGCTCACCGCCGGGCAGGCCAGCGGCAGCGGCAATCTCACCGTTACCGCCGGTGACAAGACGGTGACCATCCCGGTGACCGTGGCCAGCCACATCAAGACCCTGGACACCATGGAGGGAGATCTGTCCGCCTACACCAGCTCCGCCACAGCCACGGCCTCGGCGGAGACCGGCCTGGACTACGTCCACAACGGCCGCCAGAGCCTGAAGCTGTCCTACGACGTGTCCGCCGCCCCCGCCAGCCTGTCCGCTGACCTGACCATCCCCTCCGGAGAGAGCTGGCTGGGGCTGTGGGTATACGGCGACGGCTCGGGCAATGTTCTGAAGGCCACCGCCCTGGACAGCCAGGGCCAGGCCACCCAATTCTCACTGGCCACCCTGAGCTTCACCGGCTGGCAGCAGGTGCTGGTCCAGCTCCCCGCCAATACCGCCGCCCTGTCCAGCCTGGACGTGAGCTACGGCGGCGTGGCCGGCCGGCAGACCGGGACCATCTGGCTGGATCAGCTCACCACCGCCAACCAGAAGATTACCGACGCCACCGCCCCCACCGTGACGGTCAAGGTGGCGGGCAATCAGGTCACCGCCACCGTCACCGATAACCTGGACCAGTCCATCCCCCAGGGCAACATCACCCTCACCTATGACGGCAAGGTTCTCTCCGGCAGCTGGAACGAGAGCACCGGCACCCTCACCGCCACCCTGCCCGCCGCCGACAACAGCATCCACCGGGTCACCGTCACCGCCGCCGACGCCAGCGGCAACCTGGGCCGGGGCTCGGCGGACCGGGCCGCCGCCGCCAGCGCCAACCCCTTCGGGGACACCGCCGGCAACTGGGCGGAGCAGTACGCCGCCTTCCTGTACTACCAGGGGATCTCCCAGGGCACCGGCGGGGACACCCCCCAGTTCCAGCCCGGCAAGAACATCACCCGGGCGGAGTTCTTCGCCCTGGTGGCCCGGTGGATGGGCCTGGATCTGGAGTCCTACGCCGACGTGGAGCTCCCCTTTGCCGACGCCGACGAGATCCCCGCCTGGGCCCTCAACGAGGTAAAGGCCATGTACAGCCTGGGCATCCTCCAGGGGGCCTCCGGCGACGGCCAGCTGTGGGTCAACGCCGACGCCACCATCTCCCGCTCGGAGGTCATGACCATCCTGGGCCGCACCCTGGCCCAGGGCTACCCCGCGGAGCGGCTCACCTTTGCCGACGCGGGCTCGGTGCCCGCCTGGGCCCTGCCCTACGCCCGCACCCTGGTGACTTTGGGCGTGGTCACCGGCAACAACAACCTGATCCGGCCCAACGACTCCATCACCCGGGCCGAGGTGGCCAAGCTGCTGTACGCCATGCTGTAACAGGCCAAAGAAAAAAGTGCGCTGACGCGCACTTTTTTCTTATTCCCGGGGCAATCTGTCATAAAGCTCCATCTGGCGGCGGAGCCTTTGGGCCAGGGCGGGGGCGGCAAAGCCGGGCAGAGCCCGCCAGCGCCAGTTGCCTCCGCAGGTGGAGGGAGTGTTCATCCGGCTCTCGCTGCCCAGGCCCAGCACATCCTGCATCTGCACCACCGCCCACTTGGCGGGGCTGGCCCAGACGGCCCCCATCATGCCCCAGTGCTCCCCCTCCTCCCGGTTCAGGCGGAGGTATGCCCGGGCCCGGGCCACGTCCTCCGGCGGGCCGCTGGTGAGCCAGCCCTGAACCGTGTCGTTGTCGTGGGTACCCACATAGGCCACCGAATTGACCGGATAGTTTTGGGGCAGATAGACCGCCCCCTCCCCGTCCCGGCGGTCAAAGGCGAACTGGAGCACTTTCATGCCGGGGAACCCGGTTTGGGCCAGGAGCCGGTGCACCGAGGGGGTGAGGAACCCCAGGTCCTCGGCGATGATGGTTTTCTGCCCCAGGGCCTCCTCTACCGCCCGGAAGAGCTGGAGCCCCGGCCCGGGCCGCCACCGGCCTCCGGCGGCGGTGCACTGGCCCGCCGGAATGGCGTAGTAGCTGTCAAACCCCCGGAAGTGGTCCAGGCGCAGCACGTCGTACAGCCGGAACTGGTAGCCGATCCGGTTGACCCACCAGCGGTAGCCCTCCCCCGCCATCCGCTTCCAGTCAAACAGGGGGTTGCCCCACAGCTGGCCGTGGGCGGAAAAGCCGTCGGGGGGACAGCCCGCCACCTCGGTGGGCCGGAGGGCCTCGTCCAGCTGGAACTGCTCCCGCCCGGCCCACACGTCCACGCTGTCCCCGGGGACGTAGATGGGCAGATCCCCCACCAGATACACCCCCCGGCGGTTGGCGTACTCCTTCAGAGCCCGCCACTGGCGGAAAAAGAGGTACTGCACCCCCTTCCAGAAGCGGATCTCCTCCGCCAGCTCACGCCTCGCCCGGGCCAGGGCCGCCCCCTCCCGGGTCCCCAGCGGGAGCTCCCACGCCGTCCAGGGCTGGCCGCCGCGGGCCTCCTTGCAGGCCATGAACAGGGCGTAGTCCTCCAGCCAGAAGGCGTTTTCCCCGCAAAAATCCCCAAAATCCTCCGGCGGTGCCGCCAGCAGCCGCCCGCAAGCCCGCCGCAGCACGGGAAACCGGTTTTGGTACACCTTGCCATAGTCCACCTGGGCCGGGTCCGTCCCCCAGTCCAGCCCCTGGTATTCCGACCGCTTCAGCAGCCCCTCCGCCGCCAGCAGCTCCAGGTCGATGAGATAGGGGTTACCTGCGTAAGTGGAAAAGCTGTAGTAGGGGGAGTCCCCGTACCCGGTGGGCCCCAGGGGGAGCACCTGCCACAGGGACTGGCCCGCCGCCTGGAGGAAGTCCACAAAGTCTCTGGCCTCCGCCCCCAGGGTGCCCACCCCCCAGGGGGAGGGCAGGGAGGTGATGTGCATTAAAATCCCGCCCCGCCTCATGGGGCCTCCCTCCTCTCCTGTTCCGCCAGCGCCAGCAGCACCGCCCGCCGGTTGTCCTCCGGGTGGGCCAGCACATGGGCGGCCAGCCGCCGCTGGAGCCTGCCGATTTCGCTGCCCTGCCACCCCAGGGCGGCCAGCTCCCCGCCGGTCAGGGCCAGTTGGCGCACCACCTCCAGCTCCGGGTGGTACACCCCCCGCTTCAGGGCCCGCTCCACCGGCAGGCACCCCAGGGGGAAGCCGGTGGCCTGGCAGAACCCCCGCCACCGGGGGATGGGCCGGGGGGGCAGGGCCCCCAGCCCGGTCAGGTCGGGGCAGTCCCGCACCGGCCACAGGTGGGCCAGCAGGCCCCAGCGCACCACTTCTCCCGCCCACTCCGGGGCGGGGGACACCAGGATTTTCTCCAGCTCCCCTTTGATCCGCTCCCCCGACACCAGAGCTGTCCGCCCGGCGTTGCGGAGGATGGCCGCCCGGGTGTCCGGCTGGATGGTACAGCCCAGCTTGGCGGCAAACCGCACCGCCCGCAGCATCCGCAGGGCGTCCTCCCGGAAGCGGGCGTCCGGATTCCCCACGCAGCGGATCACTCCGGCGGCCAGGTCGGCCTGACCGCCAAAGGGGTCGATGACCTCCCCGTCCGGGCCCAGAGCCATGGCGTTGACGGTAAAGTCCCGCCGGGCCAGGTCCTCCTCCAGCCCCACGTCAAAGGCCACCCCGTCCGGGTGGCGGCCGTCGGCGTAGCCCTCCTCCCGGCGGAAGGTGGTCACCTCCACCGGCCCGTCCGCCGTCAGGACGGTGACGGTGCCGTGGCGGATGCCGGTGGGGACGGTGTGCGCAAAGAGGGCCGTCACCTGCTCCGGTCTGGCGGAGGTGCACACATCGTAGTCCTCCGGCCGCTCCCCCCGCAGCAGATCCCGGACACACCCGCCCACCGGGTGTGCGGCATACCCCGCCCGCCGCAGCCGCTCCAGGCAGGCCGACACCCCTGCCGGAATGGGCCATACGACCATTTTCTACACCTCCCGCGGTATCTTCCCCTTGCTATTTGCCTATAATGTTTTATAATATGTCTGGCAACATTATAATCTGAAGTAAAGGGTGTGTAAACCCCATGGAACAGACCAACATCCATGACTATATCACCGCCGGCCATCATGCCCATCTGGTGGGCATCGGCGGCGTGTCCATGTCCCCCCTGGCAGAGGTGCTCCACAAGGCGGGCATGGTCATCACCGGCTCCGACATGAACGAGAGCGCCACGGTGGAGCATCTGCGCTCCCTGGGCATCCCCGTGGCCATCGGCCACCGGGCGGAAAATATCACCGGCGCGGAGCTGGTGATCCGCACCGCCGCCGTCCACGACTCCAACCCTGAGATCGCCGCCGCCCGAGCCCAGGGCATCCCCGTCTTTGAGCGAGCCCAGGCCTGGGGCTCCATCATGCGGGGCTACAAAAACGCCCTGTGCATTTCGGGCACCCACGGCAAAACCACCACCACCTCCATGTGCACCCACATCATCATGGCCGCCCAGATGGACCCCACCGTCATGATCGGCGGCACCCTCCCCCTGCTGGGCTCGGGCTACCGGGTGGGCCACGGAGATACCATCATCCTGGAGAGCTGCGAATACTGCAACTCCTTCCTGTCCTTCTTCCCCACCGTGGCGGTGATCCTCAACATCGAGGCCGACCACCTGGACTTCTTCAAGGACCTGGACGACGTGGAGCACTCCTTCCGGGCCTTTGCCGACCTGGTGCCCGAGCACGGCCTCATCGTGGCCAACGCCGACGACGCCAACACCATGCACACCCTGGAGGGGGAGTCCCGGCCCATCCTCACCTTCGGCCTGGAGGAGGGGGACGTCCACGCCGCCAACCTGACCTGGCACCGGGGCCTGCCCACCTTCGACATCATCTACCGGGACCAGTTCTTTACCCGGGTGGGCCTGCGGGTGCCCGGGGAGCACAACGTGAAAAACGCCCTGGCCGCCGCCGCCGCTTCCATCGCCCTGGCGGTGTCCCCCAAGGCGGTGAGCGAAGGGCTCAACGCCTTCCGGGGTGCCGGCCGCCGGTTTGAGCACAAGGGCAGCTACAACGGCGCCGAGGTGTACGACGACTACGCCCACCACCCCGGTGAGCTTCAGGCCCTGCTGTCTGCCGCCCACACCCTGGGCTATGAGCGGGTGATCTGTGCCTTCCAGCCCCACACCTATACCCGCACCAAGGCCCTCTTTGACGACTTTGTCCAGGTACTTCGCCAGCCCGACCTGACCATTTTGGCAGAGATTTTTGCTGCCCGGGAGACCAACGACATCGGCATCTCCTCCAAGGATCTGGCCGGCCAGATCCCCGGCAGCATCTATTGCGCCACCCTGGAGGAGGTCACCGCCAAGCTGCGGGAGGTGGCCCAGCCCGGAGACCTGATCCTCACTGTGGGGGCCGGGGACATCTACACCGCCGGCGAGGCTCTGGTCGGGAAATAGCCCTTTTTTGCGCTAAAGAGATAAATTATAGCACACATTTCTTCTGTTGACAAGCCCGTCATTTGGACGTACAATGGGATTACATCCCCTGTCCCTTTTGTTCTGTTCTCACAAAATGACGAAGGAGTGGAATCGACATGGAAGAGAAAAAATACACCTCGATGATCCGCCTGCGCATGTCCGCCAAGGACGCCCACTACGGCGGCAACCTGGTGGACGGCGCTCACATGGTACATCTCTTTGGCGACGTGGCCACCGAGCTGCTGATCCAGTGCGACGGCGACGAGGGCCTGTTCTGTGCCTACAACAACATTGAGTTCAAGGCCCCCGTGTATGCGGGCGACTTCATCGAGGCGTATGGCGAAATCACCCATATCGGCAACACCTCCCGTAAGATGAAGTTTGAGGCCCGGAAGGTGGCCGTTCCCCGGCCCGACATCAGCGATTCCGCCGCCGACTTCCTGGATGAGCCCATCGTGGTGGCCATTGCCGAGGGCACCTGCGTCACCCCCAAGAAGTGCCAGCGCAAGGAGCACTGATTGACGTTCCGTTAAAAAACAGACCCGCCGCAGAATGGAACCATTCTGCGGCGGGTCTGTCGTTATGGGGCGGGGTTTTGTCCATGACCGCCCCCTCATCCGGCCCTTCGGGCCACCTTCCCCCCTATGGGGGGAAGGTCTGACGGGAGACGGGATGGTGGTTGCACCTGTAGGGGCGGGGCTCTGTCCCCGCCCGCCTGTACATTCATCACAGGGGTCCCCAGGAATATTCCGCCCCCTTATCCGCCCCTCCGGGCCGCAAAACAGGGCTGCTGCAAATCACGCAGCAGCCCTGTTTTTCTTCGGCCAGATTATTTGGCGATCAGGTTGACCAGCTTGTTGGGCACCAGAATGGTCTTGACCAGCTTTTTGCCCTCGGTGAACTTCTGCACCTTGGGGTCGGCCATGGCGGCGGCCACCACCGTGGCCTCGTTGCTGTCCATGGGCACGGTGACGGTGGCACGCAGCTTGCCGCACACCTGGACGGCCATCTGCACCTGGGCGGCGATGGTCTTGCTCTCGTCGTAGGCGGGCCAGCTCTGCTGGCAGGCCATGCCCTCGGCGGCAAAGCCCAGATTCTCCCACAGCTCCTCCACCATGTGGGGGGCGAAGGGGGACAGCAGCAGCAGCAGGGTTCTATACTCCCCCTTGGAGCAGCCGTTGGCATAGAAGTCGTTGACCAGGGCCATGAGGGCGGCGATGGCGGTGTTGAACTTCATGGCCTCGATGTCGTCGGCCACCTTTTTGATAGCCTTGTGGATGGCGCTCTCGTTGGCGGCGGTGTAGTCCATGCCCTCGGTCAGGTTCTCCGACAGGTTCCACACCCGGTCCAGGAACCGCTTGCAGCCCTTGACGGCATTGTCGCTCCAGGAGGCAGCCTTCTCAAAGTCTCCGATGAACATGATATAGGTTCGCATGGTGTCGGCGCCGTACTGGGCCACCACGTCGTTGGGGTTGACCACGTTACCCCGGCTCTTGGACATCTTCTCGCCGCCCTCACCCAGGATCATACCGTGGGAGGTGCGCTTCTGGTAGGGCTCCTTGGTGGGCACCACGCCGATGTCATAGAGGAACTTGTGCCAGAACCGGCTGTACAGCAGGTGGAGGGTGGTGTGCTCCATGCCGCCGTTGTACCAGTCCACCGGGCTCCAGTAGTCCAGGGCCTCCTTGGAGGCCAGGGCCTTGTCGTTGTCCGGGTCCATATACCGCAGGAAGTACCAGGAAGAGCCGGCCCACTGGGGCATGGTGTCGGTCTCCCGCTTGGCAGGGCCGCCGCAGTGGGGGCAGGTGGTGTTCACCCAGTCGGTCATCTTGGAGATGGGGGACTCGCCGTCGTCGGTGGGCTCGTAGGAGTCCACGTCGGGGAGCAGCAGGGGCAGCTGATCCTCGCTGAGGGGCTGCCAGCCGCACTTCTCGCAGTACACCATGGGGATGGGCTCGCCCCAGTACCGCTGGCGGGAGAACACCCAGTCCCGCAGCTTGTAGTTCACCTTGGCCGCACCGATGCCCTTTTCCTCCAGCCACTTGGTGATGACGGGGATGGCGTCCTTGACGGTGAGGCCGTTGAGGAAGTCGGAGTTGACCAGGATGCCGGTCTCGTCCTTGGCGGTAAAGGCGGCCTTCTGCACGTCCTCCCCGCCGGAGACCACCTCAATGATCTCGCAGCCGAACTTTTTGGCGAACTCCCAGTCCCGGTCGTCGTGGGCGGGCACGGCCATGATGGCACCGGTGCCGTAGGTGGCCAGCACATAGTCGGAGATGAAGATGGGGATCTCCTTGCCGTTGACAGGGTTGACGCCCCGTACGCCGTCCAGGCACACGCCGGTCTTTTCCTTGTTGAGCTCGGTGCGCTCCAGGTCAGACTTGGAGGCGGCGGCTGCCTGATAGGCACGTACCTCATCAGCGTTGGCCAGCTTTCCGCTCTCCAGCCAGCCCTTCACCAGGGCGTGCTCGGGAGAGAGGACCATATAGGTGGCGCCGAAAAGGGTGTCCGGCCGGGTGGTGAACACCACGATATCCTCACCGGTGGTGGCCTTAAAGGTGACCTCGGCGCCGGTGGAGCGGCCAATCCAGTTCTTCTGCTGGATTTTCACCCGCTCGATAAAGTCCAGGTCGTCCAGGTCATCGATGAGCCGCTGGGCGTACTCGGTGATCTTGAGCATCCACTGGCTCTTCTCCTTGCGGACCACGGGAGCGCCGCACCGCTCGCAGACCCCCTCCACCACCTCCTCGTTGGCCAGCACGCACTTGCAGGAGGTACACCAGTTCACGGGCATGGTGGTCTTGTAGGCCAGGCCCTTCTTCCACAGCTGGAGGAAGATCCACTGGGTCCACTTGTAGTAGGCAGGGTCGGTGGTGTTGATGACCCGGTCCCAGTCAAAGGAATAGCCCAGCATATGGAGCTGCCGGGTAAAGTTCTCGATGTTGTCGTGGGTCACCTTGGCGGGGTGGATGTGGTTCTTGATGGCGTAGTTCTCGGTGGGCAGACCGAAGGCGTCATAGCCCATGGGGAACAGCACATTGTAGCCATCCATCCGGCGCTTGCGGGCCACCACGTCCATGGCGGTATAGGGCCGGGTGTGGCCCACATGGAGGCCCTGACCGGAGGGGTAGGGGAACTCCACCAGGGCGTAGAACTTGGGCTTGTCGCTGTGGTTCTCGCAGCGGAAGGTCTTTTCCTCCGCCCATTTCTTCTGCCACTTGGGTTCAATGGCGGCAAAATCGTACTTCATTAACTGCACTTCCTTGTATCATATCCCGGCGGCGAGGCCGCCTCCATAATCCAAATTATTATACTAGAAACCCGGGCCCAATGCAAGAAAAACCATATTCCCCTCACTTCCTTGCTATACAATATTGATAATCAATAAAAATACATTGACAAACAATGTGTCCGGTGATATATTGGCCCAAAGGAGGAGATGCTATGAAACGAACCGGCGTCCAGAAGCTGGCCCATGCGCTGAAAATACTGGTCACCATTACCTTTGTGTGCAATCTGCTGGTTCTGCCGCTGGTTCCCATTCTGTCCGCGGTATCCAGCTGTGGCTTTTCCTTAGCGGCGCTGCTCCACGGTCTGGGGACCGCCGGCGCCTCCTCAGACCTGACATACGCCCCGGGCACCATACTTTATCTGGTACTGGTATCCGGCTGGGGTGATCTTGCCCCGTACACCTTGGTGCTTACCCTCTTCCTGCTCTTCTGCGGCGTGTGCACAGCGGCTATCCTGTGGCAGGGCCGCCGGGTGCTGGATACCATCCTCCAGGGCACTCCTTTCCGCATGGAAAACGCGATCTGCCTTCAGCGGGCGGCACTATTCTGCTTCCTGATCTCTGGGGCTGCCCTGGCTCGTGTACTCTGGAGGATATGCTATATCCACTCCGCCGCACCCCTGTTCAGCTATAATATGCTCTTTGTTCCGCTCTTCTTTCTGGCCGGGCTGCTCTGTCTGGTCATGTCCGCCCTCTTCCGCCAGGCGGCGGAGCTGAAGGCGGACAACGACCTGACCATCTGAGGAGGTGTTCCCGTGCCCATCGTTGTAAACCTGGACGTGATGATGGCCAGGCGGAAGATGAGCCTCAACGAGCTGTCCGCCAGGGTGGACATCACCCTGGCCAACCTGTCCATATTGAAAAACAACCACGCCCGGGCGGTGCGCTTCACCACCCTGGAGGCCATCTGCAAGGCCCTGGACTGCCAGCCCGGGGACATTCTGGAATACGTGCCGGAGGAGACGTGAGCTATGGCGGTATTGGTGGCTATGATCCTATTGGGCGCTCTGGGCCTGGGTCTGCTGGCCTGGGGGTTGGGACTGGCCGGGCTGGTCCGGCGGGATCTGCGGCTCAGCGTGTGCAGCCTGAGCTGCTGTACCCTGGCCGTGCTGCTGGCCTGCGCCTACTTTTATGGCGGTATCCAATGCCAGGATTGGAGCACCCTGATGGACACCGCCCGTGCCATGCTGCTGGCCGCCGGGGTGCTGACGGCGGTGAGCCTGCTTTTAAACGGCTGTACGTTGCTGCGGCAGCCCCATAACAGATAACAGGAAGGAGCTGCCAGGGATAGGCAGCTCCTTCCTGTTTTGCTCAATAGGTGTGGGTACAGACCTCCCGGATCTTGGCCTGGAGAGATTTCAGATCCACAAAGCTCTCCGGCCGCTTGGAGGGATCCCGCAGCAGGGCGGAGGGGTGGAACATGGCCATCATCCACACCCCCGCCTTCTGCATCCACACGCCGTGCTCCCGGGTGATCCTGAAGTCGCTCTTCATCAGGCGCATAGCGGCAATGCGGCCCAGACAGATGATGATCTTAGGCCGGATCAGGGCGGTTTGGTTGCGCAGATAGCCGATGCAGGCCTCCTGCTCAATATTCAGCGGGTCCCGGTTGCCTGGGGGGCGGCACTTCACCATGTTGGCAATATACACCTTGGTACGGTCCAGGTCGATCATGGTGAGCATATCGTCCAGCAGCTGCCCCGCCCGGCCCACAAAGGGCCGACCGGTGAGATCCTCCTGCTCCCCGGGGCCCTCCCCGATGAACATGACCTCCGCCTGCCGGTTGCCCTCCCCGAACACCACGTTGTGACGGGTATCCGCCAGACCGCACCGGCTGCACGCCATGCAGGCCCCTTGCAGCTCGTCCCAGTTCAGCATGGCTTTCACCTCCCTTGTTTACAGTATATCACAATTCCGGTCCATACCGGCCATAGGAAAAGGGCGTGCCCGAGCACGCCCTTTATGTGTTACTTCCGCTTCTGCTCCAGCCGTACCAGCTTGACACAGGCAGCGATCACCCCGAACAAAAACCAGTAGGTGAACATATTCCGGGGATAATACCAGGTGTACTCGGCCACGCTCACCACCATAATGCCGCAGAACGCGCCGATGGCGGCGGCCAGCAGCCGCTTCACCCGGGGGTCCAGGGACCGGTGGAAGGCCTTCACACCCTCCTTCAGCTGCCACAGCAGCAGGGCCAGGAAGGACAGGATACCCAGGATGCCGGTCTCCAGCCACATCTGCATATAGTTGTTGTGGCAGTGGAGGGGGTAGTTGCCATCGGAAATGGTGGGATAGGCCCCCACCGAAAAGGCCCGGTGGGTCACGTCGCTGCCCAGGCCCACACCCTTGAGCCAGTTGTCCTTCAACAGGTTCCAGCTGGTGGAGTAGATCTCAAACCGGTACTGGACGGAGCTGTCCTCCGTGTTGGTGATGGTGAGAATCCGGTTGTAGATAGAGGTGGGCAGGAAGGGCAGCGCGGCAATCCCCGCCAGGATAATCACCGGCACCCACCGCCAGTCCATCAGAGCCAGGAAAACCACCACCGCCAGCGCCGCGCCGATCCAGCAGGAGCGGCCGTAGGTCATGCCGATGGCCGCCGTTCCAAAGCAGAGAGAGAGGAGGGACAGGAGCTTGCCCCGCCACTGGGAATTGAGGAAGAGGGCCAGATCCAGGGGGAGCAGCATGGTCAGCAGCTCGGCAAAGTTGTTGGGATTGTCAAAGAAGGAGTAGACCCGCCCGGGCATTCCTTCGTTTACCGTCATATCCTGGAGGGAGGCGATAACCTCCACCCCCTGGTAGCCCTGATAGCAGCCGTACACGGCGGCCACCGAGATGCCCAGCACCGCCAGGGCCACCGTCAGCTGGAGCTGCTCATACTTGTGCACCCCGCTGACCACCACCAGCATCAGCAGGAAGCAGGTGACATGGAACAGGAAGAACCGCAGGGACAGGCCGGTGGAGGCCGAGCCCAGCAGGGCCAGGCAAATCAGGCACCCGTAGAAGAACATGTAGGGCCCCAGAGTATCCACCTCCAGCCGGTACCGCCTGTGGGAAGCGCTACCCAGGACAAAGAGGACGGTGAGCCCCGCCGCCCCCAAGAGGCCGTATAGGTTGTTCCACAGCTCATGGGGCGCGGCCAGCATGGCCAACATAAACAGGCCCAGGAAGAAGAAGGTGCCGCCGCCCAGGGCGGTGACCGCCCGGCAGAACAGGCTGTCCCGCCACACCGGCTCCCCCGCCTTCCAGATGGTTTTGACTATGGCGCAGGGGATGTTTAACAGGCCGGTAACACACCGGCAGGCTATACTGTTTGGCCAGGCCGCGGGCAGACGCCCCTCCCGCCACACAAAGCGGCAGATCACGCTGCCCGACGCCTGGCGGTTGGCCCAGTCGGCCAGCCGCTGGCAGCCCCGGCCCACCAGGCTCTCCGGCAGCGCCTCCTTCAAGCCCAGCCAGATGGCCAGGATGAAGCGGATCAACAGGCTGTTTTTCGCAATCGTCATAGTGCTCCTTACTCCTTGGCGCCGGGATGGAGCGCCTTTTCATAGACGGTATAGGTGGCCTCCACCATCTTGCTCATCTCAAAGTAGGTGTGTACGGCCTGCCGGGCCTGGGCCCCGCACTGCCGCCGCAGCTCCGGCTCCTCCATGAACCGCCGGATGGCCGCCGCCATGCCCTTGGTATCCTCAAAGTCCACCAGCAGGCCGCAGCCCGTTTTTTGGTTCACCAGGTCGGGAGTGCCACCCACGTTGGTGGCCACCACCGGCAGCCCGGCGGCCATGGCCTCCAGGATCACGAAGGACAGGGCCTCCCACCGGGAACAGCTCACATACAGGTCGCTGCCGTGATACAAATTTTTCACGTCGGTGCGGTAACCCAAAAAGCGGACCTTGTCCCCCAGACCCAGAGACTGGGCCAGGGCCTCACATTCCGCCTGCTTGGGACCGTTGCCCGCCAGCACCAGGGTAAAGGGGGTATCGGTGCCGTCCGCCAGCTCTTTCAGGCTGCGCAGGAGAAAGTCCTGCCGCTTGTAGTCGTCAAACCGGCCCACGCAGAGGAGGACAAACCGGTCATCGGGGATGTTCAGCTCCCGCCGCAGGGTGGAGTCCTCCCGGCCCCCCGCCCAGAGGGCGGGATTCACCCCGTTGAACACCACCCGAATGCGGTCCCCGCTCCAGCCGTTGGCCACCAGCTGGGCCTTGCCCATGTTGCACACGGCGATCATCTGATCCTGCCAACCGTCCAGCAGCCGGTTGGTCAGCCGGGTCACCGGGTCGTTTTTCACAATGATGTGGTTGGTGTATACCACCTTCACACCCCGGCACAGCTTTTTGGCCAGCAGAGCGATGTAGTGCTCCCGCAGGTAGTGGCAGTGGATCAGGTCGATCTTCCACTCCCGGCACAGAGCGGCCAGGGCCCGGGCGGCCTTCCGGTCAAACCGGCCCTTCATCTCCAGCCTGCGGCAGGGGACCCCCATGGCCTCCAGCCGTTTCACCAGCAGGCCGTCCTGGTTATAGGCGAAAAAGGGCTGCACCAGCCCCTTCTCCCCCATATCCCGGGCCAGGAGCTCCACATACCGCTCAGTTCCGCCCTCGCCGGCGTAGTTGAGCAGATAGAGTACCCGGATCATGGCTTACTTCTCCGCCCAGTTGCCGGTGGCCTCCGCCTTCAGGTAGGCGTTGATGAAGCCGTCCAGATCGCCGTCCATGACCCCGTTGACGTTGCTGGTCTCGTACCCGGTGCGGTTATCCTTCACCAGCTGGTAGGGCATGAACACGTAGGAGCGGATCTGGCTGCCCCACTCGATCTTCAGCTGGACTCCCTTGATGTCGGAGATCTTCTCGGCGTGCTGCTGCATCTTGAGCTCCACCAGCTTGGCCCGCAGCATCCGCAGGCAGGTGTCCTTGTTCTGGAACTGGCTGCGCTCGGTCTGGCAGGACACCACGATGCCGGTGGCGTGGTGGATGAGGCGGACGGCAGAGGAGGTCTTGTTGATGTGCTGGCCGCCGGCGCCGGAGGAGCGGAACACCTGCATCTCATAGTCCTCCGGCCGGATCTCCACGTCAGCGTCCTCGGGCAGGTCGGGCATGACCTCCAGGGCGGCAAAGGAAGTCTGCCGCCGGGCGTTGGCGTCAAAGGGGGACACCCGCACCAGCCGGTGGACCCCGTGCTCACTGCGCAGGTGGCCATAGGCGTTCTCACCCTCGATGAGGATGGTGGCGCTCTTGATGCCCGCCTCGTCCCCGTCCAGATAGTCCAGGGTCTTGCAAGTAAAGCCGTGGCGCTCCGCCCAGCGGGTGTACATGCGGAAGAGCATCTGGGCCCAGTCCTGGGCCTCGGTGCCGCCGGCCCCGGCGTGGAAGGTGAGGATGGCGTTGGAATTGTCGTATTCTCCGGTAAAGAGAGTGGACAGCTTGGCCTCTTCCATGTCGGCTTCCAGCTTGGCAAAGCCCTCCTCCAGCTCGGGCACCAAGCTCTCATCCTCCATCTCGTTGCCCAGCTCGCACAGGGTCATCAGATCCTCCCACTGGCCCTTACGCTTCTCCTGACCGTCAATCTTGTCCCGCAGGTTCTTCACCCGCTGCTGCACCTTCTGGGCCTTTTCCAGGTTATCCCAAAATCCATCAGAGGCGGACTCGGACTCCAGCATCTCCACCTCCCGGCGGGCGGCGTCCAGGCCCAGGGCCTGATCCAGATCGTCCAGTTCGGGCCGGAGGTTGTTGAGCTTTACCTTATATTCATCGAACTGTAACATAACTCACACTCATTTCATCAAACTCAGTCCATAGCCCTACTATTATATCCAAACCCGCCAACGATGTAAAGAGAAGGCCACCAAAAAACCGCCCGGAGGCGGGCGGTTTTTAGCGGTCGCTGACGGTCCAGACCGGATCGGCGCAGAAGATCAGATCATCCACGTCTCCGCCGGAGCCGGTCCGCCGGACGGTATCATCATGGGGATGCTGCTCCACATGGCTCCCTCCTTCCCAGTGATCTACATATCAGTATATGCCGCCGGGGGGAAGAGATGTGTCCCATTTTCTGCGGGAGAGAAAAAAATCTGCCGTCCGGCGGACGGCAGATTTAGAATCAGCTTACAGCTCCTCAGGCATAGAAGGTATGGGCGCCGATGGTAGCCACATAAGTGCAGTTGCGGTTGAACCAGGAGCTGGAGGAGATGGAGGGGTTGATGAAGTACAGGGCGTTGCCGGCGGTGTTGACCCCCTCCAGGGCCAGCTTGGCGGCCACCACGCTCTCGGCGTTGGGGGCGCGGTAGATCAGGCCGTTGCCGGCGGGGGAGAACTGGTTGCGCTGGAAGATGACGCCGTACACGGTGTTGGGGAACTTGCTGCTGGCCACCCGGTTGAGCACCACGTTGCCCACGGCAATCTTGCCGGTCAGGGACTGGTTGCCGCTCTCAGAGTAGATGATGCGGGAGAGCCAGTACAGATCCTCCTGATTATAGTAGGTGTCGCCGGACTGGATGGGGCCGGAGCCGCTGGTGATGGCCACCAGGTTCTCCGAGCCGACCCACTCCACCGTGGCGCCCAGGGCCTTGCACAGCACCCGCACAGGCACCAGCAGCAGGCCGTTCTTGGTCTGGACCCCTTCGGGAATGTAGAGGTAGCGGCCGTTGCACACGATATACTTGGCGCCGGGGGCGATCTGCAAATTCAGGCCGGGGGCGGTCACCACCGCCTGGCCGTTGACCCACTCCGCCTTTGCGGTGGGGTAGAGGGCCTGCACCACAGGCCAGTAGGAAACGTAGGTGGTCTCATCCTCAACCTTTTGAGTAATGTCCGATACCAAGGGCGTACCGTTAACCTCAAAATTAACGCCGCTCTCAGCCGCGTACACCGGGCCGGTCAGAGAAATGCAGAGCGCCAGACCGGCGAGCGCGCAAAGGGCTCGTTTTTTCATGGTTTAGAATCCTCCTATTGAAATGTTGTTCTATTCAGGTTGTTGTTGTGGTTGTTACTTTTCAAATCCAGGTTGTAACTTTTGCGTCGCTGGATTGTAACCATATTGTAACCGCTTTGCATCCAAAAAGTCAATAGGAAATTTTCCACCTTTTTCTGAACCCCTTGTGCCGCAAGGCTTTCAGCGTAATATATTTTTTTGCAACGCAACTTTTCCTCTTTTTTCGCTTGTGCAAATGACTACAAACGATAACAAAAAGAAACATTCTTTGGTGCCAAGTGCACACATTGTCCTTAGTGGTTTACAGATTATTTTCTCGGCGCAAATTCCCCAAAAAGCGCTCTGTACGCCCAGTTTAGTATACAATATTGCAGATATTATGTTACCGCCTTTCCCCACTTCATTTTCCCCTCATCTTTTTTGATTTTTTTCGTTTTCCCTCTTGACGGACGGAAAAAATCTGCTATAATATAGTCCGTTGCCTGTCCTGTGCAGGCGCACGGTAGAGCACTCACCATGGAGAGATGGCTGAGTTGGTCGAAGGCGCACGATTGGAAATCGTGTAGGCGTTAATAGCGTCTCGAGGGTTCGAATCCCTCTCTCTCCGCCAAAAGGCACCTGCTTCCGCAGGTGCCTTTTTTGTTTTTGTCATAACAATAGGGCTGCCGGTTTTCCGGCAGCCCTATTACTTATCCGTCAATCCAATGCATCACCGGGGCGGTGCGGGGCAGCCAGAACTGCACCACCGGCCCGATGAGCAGGGCGGCCACCACGGTACCCACCCCCACGGTGCCTCCCAGTACAAAACCAACCGCCAGGAAGCACACATCACAGGCCATCCGCACCCACCGGAACTGGAACCGATGGAGCTTGTCGGACAGGATGATAGCCACCAGGTCGTTGGGGCCGGTGCCCGCCCGGCTGTTGATAACCAGGGACATACCCGCCGCCAGGATGACGCAGCCCAGCACCATGCTGAGCCCCCGCACCGCCAGGTGGGATTCCACGGTGATCCACCGGCCCAGCAGCCAGGTGAACAGGTCAATGATGGGCCCGCCCAGCAGGGCGCACACCACGGTGCCCGGCTTTACATATCCCTTGGTGCCGAAAAACATGAGCACCATCAGCAGGCAGAGGGCAATAACGTGGACGGTACCGATGGACAGGCCCACCGTCCGGGCGATGCCCTGGATCATAACGGTGAAGGGATCACTGCCCAGCTCGGACAGCAGGAAGAGGGTCACCCCCAGGTGGGCCACCGTCAGACCCACCAGCAGGATGAACAGGGCCTTGACCCACTGGACCAGGGTGCGCTGGGAGGTGTCGGCGGCAAAGCCCTCCTGTTTGGTTGGTTGTGCCATGAATATGCTCCTCTCTTTCCGAGGGCTCAGCCCTTTTTGATATCCCGGGTGGCGTAGGCGTTGAGATCCATGCCCCCACGAGCGCCCGCCAGGTATTCATAATAGCCCTGGCAGCCGATCATGGCCCCGTTGTCCCCGCACAGGGACAGGGGGGGCAGGTACAGCTTGTCCCCGGACGCCTTGCAGGCCGCCTCCAGGTCGGCCCGGATGCGGGAGTTGGCCGCCACGCCACCCGCCACGGCGATCTTGCCATACCCCCGGCGTTTTGCCGCCTCCATGGTACGGGGTACCAGCATCTGGCTGACCGCCCCAGCAAAGGAGGCCGCCAGGGAGGGCAGATCCAGTTCCTCCCCCTTCTGCTGAGCGTTGTGGATCAAATTGATGGCGGCGGTTTTCAGCCCGGAGAAGGACATATCCATAGGCGCGTCGTGGACGTGGACCGACGGGAAGGAATACTTCTGGTCGTCTCCCCCCTGAGCCAGCCTGTCCATGGGGGCCCCGCCGGGATAGCCGATGCCCAGCACCCGGGCCACCTTGTCAAAGCACTCCCCCGCCGCATCGTCCCTGGTGGCCCCCAGAATCTCCATGTCGGTATAGCCCTTTACATCCACAATCATGGTGTTGCCCCCGGAGACGCACAGGCACACAAAGGGGGGCTCCAGGTCGGGGTGGGCGATGTAGTTGGCGGCAATGTGGCCCCGGACGTGGTGGACGGGCACGATGGGTACTCCCAGGCCATAAGCCGCCGCCTTGGCAAAGTTGACCCCCACCAGCAGGGCCCCGATGAGGCCGGGGGCATAGGTCACCGCCACCGCGTCGATGTCGGCGCGGGTCACCCCCGCCTGGGCCAGGGCCTGATCGGCCAGGCCGGAGATGGCCTCAATGTGCTTGCGGGAGGCGATCTCCGGCACCACGCCTCCGTAAAGGGCGTGCATGTCCGCCTGGGAGGCGATGGCGTCGGCCAGGACGGTGCGCCCGTCCTTTACCACCGCCGCCGCCGTCTCGTCGCAGGAGGACTCAATGGCTAAAATATTCATTCCGTTCCCTTCTCTTCCTGAGCAAATGTGATGGTCATGAGCAGGGCGTCCTCGTGCTCCTCCCGGTAGTAGTTCTTCCGGCGGCCTACGGTCTCAAAGCCCAGCTTCTCATACAGCTTGATGGCGGGGGTGTTGCTCTCCCGCACCTCCAGGGTGAGGAAGGCCAGATGGGCCTGCCCCAGCCGGAGGTAGGCCTTCAAAATCTCCTCCGCCACCCCCTGGCGGCGGAATGCGGGGGCCACGGCAATTTTCTCCAGGGTACCCTCGTCCAGCACCGCCCGCACCTCGCCGTAGCCCAGCACGGTGCCGTCTTCCCCCTCGGCCACCACCAGGGAGATCATATCGTTATACAATTCCTGCTCCAGCAGGTCCATGGACCAGGGGTGGGAAAAGCAGGCCCGCTCGATCTCCCCCACCTGGGCCAGATGGGACTTGTCCATGGGCACCAGTGTATAGTTCATCTTCTCATATCTCCTTTTCCATCCAGGCCGGCGGCCCGGGCGGATTCTCCCCCGGCCCCAGGGGCACCTTAACATCGGTGCGGGCCGGGCCGTAAATAGCCCTGTGGGCCGCCATCACCGGGGCTATCTCCTCCGGCAGGTAGGGCAGAAAGGTGGTAAACCGCATGCCGCAGGTGGCCATATCGTAGGCAGGCACAAAGCCGCACCGCTGGTAAAAGGCCAGCCGCCGCTGCCGGAGGGCGTTCTCTGCCGGGTCGTCCCCCGCCACCGGCCGCTCCGCCTCGATGAGCAGCAGGGACTTGCCCGCCAGCCGCTCCGCCAGCATGGCTACGATCCGCCGCCCGATGCCGCCGTTCCGCCGAGCGGCGGTGACCCCCAGATAGTCCAGCAGGATGCATCGTTTGTCAGCAGGCTCCATCCACAGGGTGGCGTAGCCCAAAAGAGTTTCCCCGTCAAAGAGGCCCCATACCTCATACCGCCCCTGGTTTATCAGGATCTGGATATCTTCCAGGGGCTTGCGCTCGTTTTGGGGGAAGGCCTCGGTCAGTTCATCCCGATACCAGGCCTCCAGGCCCGCCCCGGTGATTTGCCGCAGTTCCATGGCAAGCTCCTTTCAGCCCTTGGCTTCCGCCCAGCTGCGGCCCACGTGGGCGTCGGCGGTGAGGGGCAGGGACAGCTCCACGGCGTGCTCCATCTCGTAGGCCAGCAGGCCGCGCACCTGCTCCGCCTCCCCCTCCGGGCACTCCACGATAAGCTCGTCGTGGACCTGGAGGATCAGCCTTGCCTCCAACCCCTCCGCCGCCAGCCGGTCCCGCACCCGCAGCATGGCTACCTTGATAATATCGGCGGCGGTGCCCTGGATGGGCATGTTCAGGGCCACTCGCTCCCCGAAGGAGCGCATGTTGAAGTTGGAGGATTTCAGCTCGGGCAGCCACCGCCGGCGGCCCATGAGGGTGGACACATAGCCGTCCGCCTTGGCCTGCTCCACTACCTTGGCCATATAGGCGTGGACCCCGGCGTATTTTTCAAAATACTTGTCCATATATTCCTTGGCCTCCCACCGGGCCACCCCGATGTCCTGGGCCAGGGAGAAGTCGGAGATGCCGTAGACGATGCCAAAGTTCACCGCCTTTGCCCGGCGGCGCATTTCGTGGGTCACATCCTCCGGGGCCACCCCAAACACCTGGGAGGCGGTGACGGTGTGGATGTCCTCCCCCTTCCGGAAGGCGTCAATCATGTGCCCGTCCCCGGCGATGTGGGCCAGCAGCCGCAATTCGATCTGGGAGTAGTCGGCGTCCACCAGCACCCGCCCCGCCGGGGCCACGAACATCTTCCGCAGCTCCGCCCCCAGCTCGGTGCGGACGGGAATGTTCTGCAAATTGGGCTCGGTGGAGCTGAGCCGCCCGGTGGCGGTGACGGTGTTCTGGAAGGAGGTGTGGATGCGCCCGTCGGGGGCGATGACCTTGGTGAGCCCCTCCACATAGGTGGAGTTCAGCTTGGCCAGCTGCCGGTAGTCCAGCACCGCCTCCACAATGGGGTGCTTGTCCCGCAGCTTCTCCAGCACCTCGGCATTGGTGGAGTAGCCCGTCTTGGTCTTTTTCACCGGGGGCAGCCCCAGCTTTTCAAAGAGGATCTTGCCGAACTGCTGGGTGGAGTTGATGTTAAACTTCTCTCCCGCCAGCTCATAGATCAGGGCCTCATCGGCGTGGATGCGCTCCTCCAGCATCTGGCCGAAGGCGGTGAGGGCGCTCCGGTCCACCAGCACCCCGGCCTGCTCCATCTCCGCCAGCACGGCGCACAGGGGGAGCTCCACCTCGTAGTACAGCTTGTCCATACCCAACTCGGTGAGGCGGGCGGCCATGGGGTCCCGCAGCGCACCGATAAGGGCACAGTGGGCCAGCAGTGCCCCCAGGGCCTTCCCTTGATTTCCCAGCGGGGTGAACGCGTCCTTGGCCAGGTAGGTGTCCTTTGCCTTGAGGATCTCGTGGTTGAACCACCGCATCCCCAAAGTCTCCAGCTCATAGCTGCCGTCAGTGGGCGAGAGGAGGTAGGCCGCCAGGGCGGTGTCAAAGACGAACCCACCCCCCTGGATGCCCTCGGCCAGCAGCCGGGACAGCAGGGTTTTCACATCATGGGCATTCTTTTTGACGTCGGGGGCAAAGAGGGCTTTCAGCACGTCGTTATATCCCTCCAGCCGGTCTGCCCGCAGGATGGCGGCGTGGCTGTCAGTCTCGCTCTCCCAGTGCTCCACCGCCACCACGTCCAGGGAGGGCAGGGCCAGCACATCCACGCTGTCACAGGTCCGCCAGAGGGCCAGCAGCTCCTCCGCCCGGGCCCGATCGGTCACTTCTTCGCTGGTGCAGGTACCGGTAAACTGCTCCTCCCGCTGTACCTCCCCCTGGGGGGCGCTCAGGCCCATTTTGTCAATGAGCTTGTTGAACTCCAGCTTCAAAAACAGCTCGTACAGGGCGGCCTGGTTGGGCTCCCGCCGGAGATTGGCCTCCGGGGTAAAGTCGATGGGGGCGTTGGTGTGGATCAGGGCCAGATCATAAGACATTTTTGCCTGGTCCGCCCCTTCGGCCAGCTTTTTCAGCACGGCGGGCTTGGCCTCCACCCCGTCCAGGTTCTCATAGATGGCCTTCACGCTGTGGTAGCGCTGGATCAGGTCCATGGCGGTCTTTTCCCCGATGCCCTTGACCCCGGGGATATTGTCGCTGGTATCCCCCATGAGGGCCTTCAGATCCACCATGTGGATGGGGTCGAAGCCGTAGGCCTCCCGGAAGGTCTCGGGGGTCATTTCCTTGGTGGTGGTCTGCCCCATGCGGGTGGACACCAGCTTCACCCGGGTGGTGTCGGTGACCAGCTGGAGGGAGTCCTTGTCGCCGGTGACGATGACGGTATCCCACCCGGCGGCGGCGTCTTTCACCGAGATGGTGCCGATGAGGTCGTCGGCCTCCCAGCCGTCCAGCTCGTACCGGGGGATGTTCATGGCCTCCAGCACGTCTTTCAGCACCGGCAGCTGGGCGGCCAGCTCCTCCGGCATCCCCTTCCGCTGGGCCTTGTAGCCCTCGTAGGCCAGGTGGCGGAAGGTGGGGGCCTTGCGGTCAAAGGTGACACACAGGGCCTCCGGCTGTTCCTCCTCCACCAGCTTGTTCAGGATGTTCACAAAGCCGTACACCGCGTTGGTGGGCTGGCCATCCTTGGTGGTGAGCAAACGAATGCCGTAAAAGGCCCGGTTGATGATGGAATTGCCGTCGATGACCATGAGCTTCATGGGAGGACCTCCTGCCGTCCGGCCTGCCGGACATAAAATCACAGTGTACAGTATAGCTGTTTCCCCCTGTCCATACAAGGGGAAAACAGGGGGAGCCGGCCGCACAGCGGCCGGCTCCCCAGAGCTGGTCAAGCAAAT
>CASEOA010000020.1 GCA_949289455.1 uncultured Eubacteriales bacterium | reverse complement strand
TCGTGCCCAGGGAGCAGGGCCAGCTCACCGGCACCGTCACCGAGGTCACCTTCAAGGGCATCCACTACGATATCATTGTGGATTTCCGGGGCTTCAAGTGGCTGATCCAGACCACCGACTACTCCCCTGTGGGGGCCAGGATCGGGGTGAAGATCGACCCCGACGGCTTCCACATCATGAAAAAGAGCCAGTATTCCGGCACCTTCGGCGACTACAGCTCCTATTCCTCCGAGTATGACGAGCTCAACCAGGAGGGGCCGGAGGAGGGGGACAACCATGAAGAATAAGTGGCTGGCCGCCCCCTATGTGGTGTGGATGGCGATTTTCGTGGTGGCTCCTCTGGTGCTGGTGGTGGTATTCGCCTTCACCGGCCAGGACGGCAGCCTCACCCTGAACAACTTCAGCAACATGGGCACCTATGTGCCCGCCTTCCGCAACTCCTTCGTGCTGGCCTTTGTGGCCACCGCCATCTGCATCCTCATCGGCTATCCTCTGGCCTACTTCCTGTCCCGGGAGAGCCTGATGGTGCGCAAGGTGGCCATGATGCTCATTATGCTGCCCATGTGGATGAACTTCCTGCTGCGGACCTACGCCTGGATGTCCATTCTGGACGACAACGGCCTCATCAACCAGTTTCTGTCCGCCATCGGCTTTTTCAACCTGTGGAACAGCATTTTCGGCACCAACCTGACCTTCTTCCACATGATCAACACCCAGGGAGCCATTGTGCTGGGCATGGTGTACAACTTTTTGCCCTTCATGGTGCTGCCCATCTTTTCGGTCATCGACAAGATCGACCCCAAGGTCATCGAGGCGGCCCAGGACCTGGGGGCCAACAGCTCCATGGTGTTCCGCAAGGTCATCTTCCCCCTGTCCCTGCCTGGGGTTTTGTCCGGGGTAACCATGGTGTTCATCCCCTCGGTGTCCACCTTCGCCCTGTCCCGTCTGCTGGGCGGGGCCAAGACCCTGCTGCTGGGCGACCTCATTGAGATGCAGTTTTTGGGCAACGCCTACAATCCCCACCTGGGCTCTGCCATCGCCCTGGTGATGATGATGATTGTGCTGGTGCTGATGGCGCTGATGAACCGCTTCGGCGAGGGTGAAGAGGGGGTGGCGGTCCTGTGAAAAAGCATCGGATTCCCTCCCGGCTCTTTACCGGCCTGGTCTATCTCTTCCTGTACGCCCCCATCGTGCTGCTCATCATCTTCTCCTTCAACGCCACCAAGAGCAACCGGGTGTGGGGAGGCTTCTCCTTGGCCTGGTACGGGGAACTGCTGAACAACACCCGCCTGCTGGGGGCCGTGCGTACCACGGTGATCCTGTCGGTGCTGGCCGCCTTCATCGCCACCATCCTGGGCACCGCCGCCGCCATCGGGTTCTACTCCATGCGCCGCCGGAGCCGCAGCGTGTGCATGTCCATCAACAACATCCCCCTGACCAACGCGGACATCATCACCGGTGTGTCCATGATGCTGCTCTTCGTGTTTGCCATCGGGGTGTTCAACGGCAGCTTTCTCAGCGACCTGCTGGGGGTGCGGTGGAGCACCGGCTTTGGCACCCTGCTCATCGCTCACATCACCTTCAACGCCCCCTACGTCATCCTGTCGGTGATGCCAAGGCTCCGGGGGCTGGACCCCAACGTGTACGAGGCGGCCCAGGACCTGGGGGCCTCCGGGTGGTACGCCTTCCGGAAGGTGATCCTGCCGGAGATCATGCCCGGTGTGCTCAACGGCCTTATCATCGCTTTCACCATGTCCATCGACGACTTTGTCATCAGCTACTTCACCAAGGGCTCCGGCGTCACCACCCTGGCAGTGGAGATCTATACGGCGGTGAAAAAGCCGGTGACCCCGGAGATCAACGCCCTGTCCACCCTCATGTTCCTGGTGGTGTTTGCCCTGCTGCTGACAGTCAACATCCGGCAGGTGCGGCAGGAAACCGCCTTCGCCCGCCAGCGGGCCAAGCTGAACCCTGGACAGTAATCCCGGTAACAAGCCCTGGGGGCTGGTTATAGAACAAATTTCCGAAAGGGGATAAAGAAAGAAATTGAAAAAATCTCTTGCGCTCCTGACCGTCTCCGCCCTGGCTTTCGGCCTGCTGGCCGGCTGCGGCGGCACCACCTCCGGCGAGGCTAAGGACCCCGGCTCCGCCGACAAGGGCGTGGTCAACGTGTACAACTGGGGCGTCTATATCGACGAGTCCGTGCTGGACGACTTTACCGCCGAGACCGGCATCGAGGTGGTGTACGACACCTTTGAGAGCAACGAGTCCATGTACGGCATGCTGAAGAACGAGGGGGCCAGCTACGACGTGGTCATTCCCTCCGACTACATGATCTCCCGGATGATCGAGGAGGACATGCTGGAGCCCCTGAACTTTGACAACATCCCCAACTTTGAGGATATTGACCCCGCCCTGAAAAACCCGGACTACGACCCGGAAAACCTGTACAGCGTGCCCTACATGTGGGGCCTGCTGGGCATCATCTACAACACCACCATGGTGGAGGAGACTCCCACCAGCTGGGCCACCATGTTTGACGAGAAGTACGCCGGTCAGATCCTTATGTTCAACAACTCCCGGGACGCCATCGGCGTTGCCCTGAAGTACCTGGGCTACTCCTACAACACCACCGACCAGGCCCAGATCACCGAGGCGGTGGACCTGCTCATCCAGCAAAAACCCCTGGTGCAGTCCTATGTAATGGACGAGATCTTTGAGAAGATGCAGGGCGGCTCCGCCGCCATCGGCGCCTACTACTACGGCGACTTCCTCACCATGCAGGAGATCAACCCCGACCTGGCCTTCTGCCTGCCCGAGGAGGGCACCAACCTGTACGTGGACGCCATGTGCATCCCCAAGAACGCCGAGAACAAGGAGAACGCCGAGGCCTTCATCAACTATATGTGCTCCACCGCCGCCGGGCTGAAGAACTGCGAGGAGATCTGGTACTCCACTCCCCTGCTGTCCGTCCGGGAGGAGCTGGACGAGGAGACCGCCAACGATCCCTACGCCTACCCCGACGAGTCCATCCTGGCCAACTGCGAGAGCTTCCAGAATCTTCCCGCTGACATTCTGGCCTTCTACGACTCTGAGTGGACCCGCCTCATGCTGGCCGCCAGCTGACCGGCCTTATCAAAAAAGCCGCGCCATTAGGCGCGGCTTTTTCCTTGCTATTTGGTAGATTTTGCGGTAGAATAAGGCCAGAACCACCCAATCTGATACAAAAGGAGTCAAATCAAATGCCGATTACCGTTGGACTGAAGGGGAAGGCCGAAACCGTGGTCACCCCCAACAATACCGCTGATGCCGTGGGCAGCGGGCTGGTGCCCGTGTTCGCCACCCCATACATGGTAGCCCTGATGGAGAACGCCGCCGTCAACGCCGTCCAGGCCCATCTGGAGGAGGGCCAGGGCACCGTGGGCACCCGGCTGGACGTGACCCACGACGCCGCCACCCCCATCGGCATGAAGGTATGGGCCGAGGCCCAGGTCACCGCCGTGGAGGGCAAGAAAATTACCCTGTCCGTCCGTGCCTTTGACGAGGCCGGCCCCATCGGCGGCGGCACCCACGAGCGGTTTGTCATCACCGTGGATCGGTTCCTGGCCAAGGCCCAGGCCAAGAAAGAGGGCAAGTAAGATGTCTATTGAAAAGTGCCGGGCCTACCTGGCCCAGCGGGGCTACGCCGACCGCATCAAGGAGTTTGACGTGTCCAGCGCCACTGTGGAACTGGCCGCCCAGGCGGTGGGCTGTGAGCCCGCCCACATCGCCAAGACCCTCTCCTTCCTCCATGAGGACGGCGCCGTCCTCATCGTGTGCGCCGGGGACGCCAAGATCGACAACTCCAAATTCAAGGCCCAGTTCCACCACAAGGCCACCATGCTCAACCCCCAGCAAGTGGAGGAGTTCACCGGCCACCAGATCGGCGGCGTGTGTCCCTTCGCCATCGAGAACCCGGCTACCGTGGCCTACCTGGACGTCTCCCTCCAGCGGTTCGAGACCATCTACCCTGCCGCCGGCAACGCAGCCTCCGCTGTAAAGCTCAACTGCGACGAGCTGGCCCAGCTGTCCAACAGCCTGGGCTGGATTGACGTGTGCAAGGGCTGGCAGACGCCAGCCTCCTGAAAGGTGGTTTTCCCATGAGAGACCGGCTGAAAAACATGACGGTGAGCTATGTGTTCCTGTCCATCCTGTACGCCGTTCTGGGGGTGGTGCTCCTCATCTGGCCCACCACCGTGATGAACCTGATCTGCTACCTCTTCGGGGCCATTCTGCTGCTCTACGGCATTTTTGCCATCTGGGGCTACTGCCGCAGGGAAGAGCGGAAGGGCAGCGCCTTTCTGGGCCTCTTCCTGGGTATCGTAGCCGCCGCCGTGGGGGCGGTGATGATCCTCTATCCTCCCCTGATTCAGAGCATCATCCCGGTGATCCTGGGGCTGTACATCGCCATCGACGGCCTGCTCAGCGTCAAACGGGCCCTGGAGCTGCGGCGCATCGACTACGCCCACTGGAACGTCAACCTGATTCTCTCCCTGGCTGTGAGCGCCCTGGGTATCTTTGTCATCTTCCACCCCCTGCTGGCCGAGGAAACTCTGTTTCGGGTGGTGGGCGCCGTGCTGCTGTACACCGGTGTGTCCGACCTGTGGACCCTCTACCAGCTCTCCCACTGGGGCAAGGAGTACCGCAAGACCCATCCGGTGGACGTGGACCCGCTGGATCTGTAACAAAAATAGACTTCCGCCGGGGCGGGAGTCTTGTTTTGCGTTCGTCCCAGGGCTGAACCGGGTCGGCCAGCCCCGCCCGGCGGTGGAACACCGTGTAGTCTGGGGCGGCGTCGGGGCAGTTGGCCCGGATGGCGGCCACCACCAGCTCCGGGTTGAGCCCCGGGTTCTGGGCCTTTAGGATCAGGTCCAGGGCAATGGTGTCCCGCCGCTCCTCCACATCGGCCCTGGCAATGAGGGGGATGAGATCCACCTCCACCTTGCCGCTCTTGGCCTTCTTGCTCCGCTTCTCCATCACCAGAGAGGGCCGCTCCAACAGGCTCCGGATGGCCGATTCCGCCCCGAAGGGTGCCCCGGCCTCATACTCCAGGGTGACGATATAGTTGACGTAGGCCAGCTCCTTCACCGGCCGCACCCCCTCGTAACACCGGTGGACGGTGATCCCAGCGGGAAGGGCGGCGTTCATCCGGGCCGGCACCTCCTCCAGCGGGGTGTCCAGCACCTGGCACTCCAGTACCTCGCAGCCGCTGGAAAAACCCACCGACAGAGGCAGGGGGATGGACACAAAGGCGTGGGGGTTGAAGCCCTCGGTATGCTTGATGGCGATGCCCGCCCGGAGGAAGGACCGCTGGAAGGTGCGCATCAGATCCAGGTGGGAGATAAATTTGGCGGTGTCCGCCTTGGAAAAGGCCAGTCTATGCATCGCATTTCCCTCCCGGACAGAGCTTGTTGGCCCCGCAGCCGGTGCACTGCACCCGGCAGTCGGGGGTGATGACCGCCTGGTAGGCCCGCTGCCGCTCCCGCCACAGGAAGTCCTTGGAGACCCCCACGGAGGTCACATCCCAGGGCAGGCGCTCGTCCTTCTCCCGGGTGCGGTTGGCGTAAAAGGCGGGGTCCACGCCGCAGGCGGCAAAGGCGGCCTGCCAGCGGTCAAAGTCGAAGTATTCGCTCCAGGCATCAAACTTGGCGCCCTCCCGCCAGGCGGTCTCAATGACCTGGGCCACCTTTCGGTCGCCTCGGGCAAAGACCGCCTCCAGAAAGCTGGTCTGGGAGTCGTGCCAGTTGTATTTGATGGACCGGCCCTTCATGTGTTCCCGCAGCAGCTTCACCCGCCGCTGGTACTCCTCCATGGAGATCTGGGGCTCCCACTGGAAGGCGGTGTGGGGCTTGGGCACGAACCAGGCGGTGGACACGGTGATATTCACCCCCCGCTTGGGGTTGGGGGTGGTCTCCTTCCAGGCCCGGTACACCTTCTCCGCCAGGTCGGCAATACCCAGCACGTCCTCGTCGGTCTCGGTGGGCAGCCCCAGCATGAAGTACAGCTTCACGCTGGGCCAGCCGCGGGACATGGCGGTGCGGCGGGTTCGAAGCAGATCCTCCTCGGGGACGGGCTTGGTGATGGCGTCCCGCAGCCGCTGGGTGCCCGCCTCGGGGGCAAAGGTGAGGCCAGACTTGCGGACGTGCTGCACCCGCTCCATCAGCCCCAGGGAGAAGTTGTCCGCCCGGAGGGAGGGCAGGGAGAGGGACACCTTGTTGGGCTCGCACCACTCCAGCAGCCCGTCACACAGGTGCTCCAGGGGCCGGTAGTCGCTGGTGGACAGAGAGGACAGGGTCATCTCCTGATAGCCCGAGTCCTTGCAGGCCTCAATGCCCTGTTTCAGCAGAATCTCCGGGTCCCGAGAGCGCACCGGCCGGTAGGCGTACCCCGCCTGACAGAACCGGCAGCCCCGGATACAGCCCCGGAAGAGCTCCAGCATCACCCGGTCGTGGACGATCTCGGTGGAGGGCACAATGGTCTTGACCGGGAAATAGCTCTTGTCAAAATCCTGGACGATCCGCTTGGTCACCACGGCGGGAGCCCCCTCCTGGGGGATCACCTGGTCCAGGGTGCCGTCGGGCTTATAGCTCACCTGATAAAGGGAGGGCACATAGATGCCGGGCACCTGGGCGGCGGCGGCCAGGAACTCCTCCTTGCTCCAGCACTCCTCCCGGGCCTTGCGGTAGAGCTGGATGAGCTCCACGCTCACGTCCTCCCCCTCCCCCAGGACGAACAGGTCCACAAAGGGGGCCAGGGGCTCCGGGTTGTAGGCGCAGGTGCCGCCCGCCACCACAATGGGGGCCAGGCCATACCGCTCCTCGCTGCGCAGGGGGAGCCCCGCCAGGTCCAGCATATTGAGCACGTTGGTATAGGCCATCTCATAGCCCAGGGAGAAACCGATGAGGTCGAAGTCAGCGATGGAATCGCCGCTCTCCAGTCCGTAGAGCAGAATGCCCTCCCGGCGCATCTCCTCCTCCATATCCCCCCAGGGGGCAAACACCCGCTCGCACCAGACGCCATCCATCTGGTTCATGACGCCGTAGAGAATGCGCATACCCAGGTTGGACATGCCGATCTCATAGGTGTCGGGGAAACAGAGGGCGTAGCGCACATCCACGCTCCGCCGGTCTTTCACCACCGCGTTATATTCACCGCCGGTATAGCGGGCCGGTTTCTGCACCCGGGGCAGAATGTGTTCCAACGTACGATTCATGACATGCCGAACCCTCTCTAGTATGATAATACCGGGCGCCCAGGGCGGCCGGCCAGCCTCTCAAAAGTTGCAGGATAGTATTATACTGCAAATGCCCCTCAAAAACAAGACTGTATCCTATCTTTTTCCCGCAGTTTTTACCCCTTTAGGGGAAAAGCATCCCCACAACCGCCGCGGCCCCCGACAAAATGGCCAGGGCCACCACATTGGCCACGGTAAAGACCAGCAGATACCGGCCCGCCCGGGCCCCGGGGGACTTGAGATAGGCTTTTAAAGAGATCAGGCTGGCCAGGGAGGCGATGGGGGTACCCAGGCCGCCGATGTTGGTACCCACCAGCAGGCCCCGCCAGTCGTTGGTAAAACCGGAGAGCAGCACTGCCGCCGGGACGTTGCTGATGACCTGGCTGGCCACGCCGGAGGTGAGGGCGGTATTTTGGGCCATCACCTGGGTAAGGACCTCCCGCACCGGCTGGCAGGCCCCGATGTTGCCGGCGAACAGGAAAAAGCAGAAGAAGGTGGCCAGCAGGCCGTAGTCCACCCGTGCAAAGAGGGGCCGGTCAAAGATCAGCATACCGGCCACCACCACCGCCAGCAGGGCGGGATAGGGCAGCACACGAAACACCGACAGCAGACAGAGCACAAACAGCAGGGCCATCAGCCCCAGCCGGCCGGGGGACTGGATCTCCGCCTGCTGGGCGAAAGTGACCCGAATCCCCTCGGGCCTGACGCACAGGGAGGCCACAACCAGCCCCACCAGGCTCACCAGGGACAGAGGGAGCATCACCGAAAAGAACTGCCCGGCGGTGAGCTCGTAGTCGGCGTATAAAAACAGATTCTGGGGGTTGCCCACAGGCGTGGCCATGCTGCCCAGGTTGGCGGCAATGGTCTGGAGCACCACAATGTAAATCAGCCGCTCGGTGCGGCCGATGAGCCCCAGCACCAGAATGGCAAAGGGCACAAAGGTGATGAGGGCCACGTCGTTTGTCACCAGCATGGACACAAAAAAGGGCAGCAGCACCAGGGTCAGGGTGACGAACCGCATCCGCCGCTCCCCGGCCAGCAGCCGCTGGGCCAGCACGGCGAACACGCCGCACTGCTGGAACCCGGCCACCACCGCCATCAGGCAGAATAGCAGGGAGAGCACCCGCCAGTCTATGTAGTTCAAATAGGCCGCCGAAGGCGGATTGAGGGCCATGGAGGCCACCGCGCACACCGCCGCGATGCACAGCACCGGCTCCTTTTTCCAGAAGCCCAGCAGGCCCCCTCTGTTTTCTTTCATCTCCCGATTTCCTCCTCTGAGCGCAAGGAAAAAGCCACCCGGGCGGGTGGCTTTTCATCTGAGTATCCTTAGCCTGTGGCCTGTTTCAGTTTACTCGATTCTTTGGAAGCGGTCAAGTATCCGGTGGAATTTTTCTCCTAGGACCGGCGAAAATCCTCCACCACGTCGGCCAGGTGGACGGGGGACAGACCGGCGCTGTTGCAGCACTGGGCCAGCCGGTTGACCTCCTGGAAGTCGGTGGAGATCCGCCCCACCCGGACGCCGCCCCGGCCCTGGATGCCGTACATCTGAGGCCGGGAGGCCTGATCCAGATAGACCCGATACATCATGTGGTTTTGTTTCATGGTTCCTCTCTCCTCGATATGTTTCTGTTCTTGTGCATATTTTCCCATGTTACGACGAATTTCGAGGGATTTTGCCCCCGAAAAGCGCTATACTTGCTTCGCTCTTTCCTCCCCCTCTCCAAATCCGGATTCCAATATATTGGCATTTCTTCCCCTCGGCATACTATATACTGTATTTTTCTCCCCTTGTCAATTCCAGCGGATGATTTTGCCCGCCGGCCGGGTCCTTTTGACCGCATTCGGTCGGCATCAGACCGGAGGTGTGCTCATGTCTATGATGGTGGAAAAACTGGCCTATGTGAAAAAGCTGCGGCATCTGACCACAGAGGAGATCGCCCGGCTGTCCGGCGTGCCCTTGGGCACCCTGAACAAAATCTTTTCCGGGCAGACCAAAAGTCCCGCCGTAGGCCCCATGGACAAAATCACCCAGGTGCTGCGGGTACCCATCCGCTACCTGTTGGACGACGAACTGCCCCCCGAGTGCTGGGTTACCGCCGCCGCCCAGGACGGCATCGTGCTCCTCTCTCCGGAGGAACTGCGCATTCTGCTCCAGATCCGCCAGCTGGACCCCTGCCGCCGGCAGACCGCCGGGCTCATGCTGGCCCTGCTTAACACCTCCGCCGGCCGGGCCATCGGCTCGGTGCCGGTGAAGCGCACCCTGTGCTGGTCCATGGGCGGCCACAACCCCCGGGCCCTGCTGGTACCCCAGGTGGACCGGGCTTCCCGGGAGGAGGATTTTGCCGTGCTGCTCAGCGACAGCAGCATGGAACCCCTCTACCCCCAGGGGGCCATTCTGCTCTGCCGCCAGGGGGAGCCCGGCCCCCAGGAATACGGGGTCTACCTGCTCAACCAGGAGCTGCTGCTGCGCAGGCTGGTGCGCCGCCGGGGCGTCCGCCGCCTGCTGGCCCCCAGCCTGGCCTTTCCCGACCTGTACCTGTCGCCGGAGGACCAGCTGGACTGCCTGGGCACCGTATTGGGACAGGCCAGGGGCTGCCGGTGGGAGCAGGCCAAAGATTGAGCCTTGACAAGCTCCCGCAAGGGTGCTATAGTTCTCCCTGTTAAAAACGGGGAGGAACCGCTTCCCCCATAGCGACAAGGGAAGTCCACAGGAAAAAGCCGCAAGGCTTACCGAAGGAGCAAAACTCTCAGGTGTCTCCCATGGAGATGAGGACTGTGGATGGATGTGGCTCTGGAGAAGTCCCCTCAGCGGGGATGCCGAAGGTGCAACGGGCCCGGTTTCGGGCGCGAATCTCTCAGGCAAAAGGACAGAGTGGATCTCAGCGGCATTTGGGCTACCAGATGCCCATATGCTGTGCGTTCAGAGCCAGACCGCCGTAACCGGCAGTCCGGCTCTTTTTCTTTGCCGCAATCCAAAACAGAAAGAAGAGATATGCAATGGAGTGGATTGAAAGCGCTGTAGGGGCGGTCAACACCGTTTTGTGGGACTATGCCCTGCTGTTTTTGCTGGTGGCCACCGGCATTTACTTTACGGTGCGGCTGGGCTTTATCCAGATCCGCAAGTTCGGGGAGGGTATGCGCCGGCTGTTCGGCAACTTCTCCCTGTCGGGGAAAAAGGCGGGCAAGGACGGTATGTCCTCCTTCCAGGCCCTGACCACCGCCATCGCCGCCCAGGTGGGCACCGGCAACATCACCGGCTGCGCCACCGCCCTGTACTCCGGCGGCCCCGGGGCCATTTTCTGGATGTGGCTGTCCGCCTTCTTCGGCATGGCCACCATTTACTCCGAGGCGGTGCTGGCCCAGCGCTTCCGCACCACCGACGCCGACGGCAACGTTACCGGCGGCCCCCTGTACTACATCCGGGCCGCCTTCCGGGGTAAGTTCGGCAAGTTCCTGTCCGGGTTCTTCGCCGTAGCCATTATTCTGGCTCTGGGCTTCATGGGCAATATGGTCCAGTCCAACTCCATCAGCGACGCCTTCTATACCGCCTTCGGCATTCCCCATCTGGCAGTGGGCATTGTGGTGGCCGTCATCGCCGCTTTCATTTTCCTGGGGGGCGTGCGGCGCATTGCCTCCTTCACCGAGAAGATCGTCCCCGTCATGGCCCTGTTCTACATCGTGGGCAGCCTCATCATCCTGTGCATCAACCGGGCAAACCTGCTGCCCGCCCTCCAGTCCATTTTTGTGTGCGCCTTTGATCCCCAGGCCATGCTGGGCGGCGCTCTGGGCCTGACCATGCGGGAGGCCATGCGGTACGGCGTGGCCCGGGGCCTCTTCTCCAACGAGGCCGGCATGGGCTCCACCCCCCACGCCCACGCCATGGCCCAGGTAAAACAGCCCCAGGATCAGGGGATCATCGCCATGATGGGGGTGTTTATCGACACCTTCATCGTCCTCACCCTCACCGCCCTGGTGATCCTGTCCTCCGGCCTGCTGGAGCCGGTCACCGGCGCCCTCAAGGGTACCCCCCTGGCCCAGGCCGCCTTCAACGCCGCCTTCGGCTCCTTTGGCAACGCCTTCGTGGCCATCTGCATGTTCTTCTTCGCCTTCTCCACCATCATCGGCTGGTACTTCTTCGGCGAGGTCAACGTGAAGGCCCTCTTTGGCAAGAAGGCGGTCAAGGTGTACGCCCTGCTGGTGGTGGTCTTTATTGTCATCGGCTCCATGCAGAAGGTGGACCTGGTGTGGAACCTGTCCGATATGTTCAACGGCCTGATGGTGCTGCCCAACCTCATCGGCCTGCTGGCCCTCAGCGGCCTGGTGGTACGGATCACCAAGGGCAGGGAGGAACACAAGCTGTCTTAATCCCGCAGCAAAAAAGCCTGCCGCAGCGGTTGCGGCAGGCTTTTTTGTATTTAATCGGGCAGCAGCTCCATGGGGTCCACCGGCTCGCCCGCCCGGGTGACGGAGAAGTGCAGATGGGCGGGCAGGGCGCTCTCCGAGATGGCGGTCTCTCCCACCGCACCGATGATGTCACCCACCGACACCTGATCGCCCACCTCCACAGTGGGGGTGGCGGCCAGGTTGGCGCAGGTGCTCCGCAGCTCCCCGCCGTGGTCAATGACCACCGTGGTGCCCAGCATCACGTCCTGGGTCACCAGCACCACCTCCCCGGCGGCGGGGGCCCGCACCTCCGGGCCTGCGGCGGCGGCAATATCCAGGCCGGTGTGGGTACGCCAGTCCCCCATGGTGGCGTCAAAGGCCAGCGTTTCCAGGCTGTGGCCGGTGAGCACCTCCCCCACCACCGGCCAGGCCAGGGACGTGGGCGCCGCCTTGGGGGTGGCCGTGGGCTGAGGGGTGGGCGCGGGGGTGGATACCACCGCGGCAGCGGTGGCGGTGGGCTTGGGGGTGGCGGTCAGCACC
>CASEOA010000019.1 GCA_949289455.1 uncultured Eubacteriales bacterium | reverse complement strand
GGGGAAGATCTTGATCCACACCTTACCGCCACGCTTGGTGTAACGGGTCATGGCGATACGGGCGGCCTCGATCTGGTTGCTGGTGATCCAGCTGGGCTCGGTGGCCTGCAGGCCAAAATCACCGTAGGTCACGGTGTTGCCGCGCATGGCCTTGCCCTTCAGGCGGCCACGGTGGACGCGGCGGTATTTCACTCTCTTAGGCAGCAGCATTAGTTGGATCCTCCTTCCTTGGGAGCAGCAGGACGGGCGCCGCCCTGGGGCCGGTTAAAGCCGCCCTGGGGACGGTTGTTGTTGAAGCCGCCCTGGGGACGGCCGGCGCCGCGGTTGAAGCCGCCGCCGTTGCGGTTGAAGCCGCCCTTACGGTCGCCGTCGCGACGATCGCGGCGGGGACGGTCGGAGCGCTCCTTGAAGTTCTTGGTGTCCAGGGTGCGGGGGGTGGTGCGCAGGGTCTGAGTCAGCACCTCGCCCTTGTAGATCCACACCTTCACGCCGATGCGGCCGTAGGTGGTGGCAGCCTCAGCGAAGCCGTAGTCGATGTCGGCGCGCAGGGTCTGCAGGGGAATAGTGCCATCGTGATAGTGCTCGGTGCGGGCGATCTCGGCGCCGCCCAGACGGCCGGACACCTGAGTCTTGATGCCCCGGGCGCCCATCCGCATGGCGCGGCCCATGGCGTTCTTCATAGCGCGGCGGAAGCCGATGCGCTTCTCCAGCTGCTGGGCGATGTTCTCAGCCACCAGCTGGGCGTCCATGTCGGGGCTCTTGACCTCGACGATGTTCAGGGCAACAGCCTTGCCCAGCATCTTCTCCAGCTTCAGGCGCAGGGCCTCGATGGCCTCGCCGCCCTTGCCGATGACCACGCCGGGACGGGCGCAGTGCAGGTAGATGCGCACCTTGGCGTTGTCACGCTCGATCTCGATCTTGGGGATACCGGCGGAATACAGGGTCTTCTTCAGGTAGTCCCGGATCTTCTTGTCCTCCACCAGCAGGTCGCCCACCTTCTCGTTGCGGGCATACCAGCGGGAGTCCCAGTCCTTAATGACGCCCACGCGCAGGCCGTGGGGATTGACTTTCTGTCCCATATTCTTCCTCCTCCCTTAGCGCTCAGCCACAGCGATGGTGATGTGAGAAGTACGCTTGTTGATCCGATAGGCGCGGCCCTGGGCCCGGGGCATCATCCGCTTGATGATGGGGCCGGGGCAGGCGAACACCTGGGAGACGTACAGCTTCTCGGGGTCCATCTGGTGGTTGTTCTCCGCGTTGGCGGCGGCGCTCTTGAGGAGCTTCAGCAGCAGCTCGGAGGCGGCCTTGGGGGTGGTCATCAGAATGGCGTTAGCCTGGGCCACGCTCTTGCCGCGGATCAGGTCGCAGACGATCTGGACCTTGCGGGGAGAGATACGGGCATATCTCAGATGTGCTTTAGCTTCCATGTTCTCTCTCCTCCTTACTTACCAGTCTTGCTGCCGGCGTGGCCGCGGAAGGTACGGGTGGGGGCGAACTCGCCCAGCTTGTGGCCAACCATATCCTCGGTGACGTAGACGGGCACATGCTTGCGGCCGTCGTGCACAGCAAAGGTGTGACCGACAAAGGAGGGGAAGATGGTGGAGGCGCGGCTCCAGGTCTTCAGCACCTTCTTCTCGCCGGTCTGGTTCATCTCATCGACCCGCTTCAGCAGCTCGGGGGCGCAAAAGGGGCCTTTCTTGATACTTCTGCTCATCTTTTACTGCCTCCCTTACTTCGCGTTGCGGTGCTTCACGATGAACTTCTCGGTGCGGTTCTTACCCTTGCGGGTCTTGTAACCCATGGCGGGCTTGCCCCAGGGGGTCACAGGGCCGGGACGGCCCACAGGGCTCTTGCCCTCGCCGCCGCCGTGGGGGTGGTCGTTGGGGTTCATGACGGAGCCGCGGACGGTGGGCCGCCAACCCATGTGGCGCTTGCGGCCGGCCTTACCGATCTGGATGTTGGCCCAGTCGGTGTTGCCCACCTGGCCGATGGTGGCCTTGCACTCCTCGCGGACGTAGCGGACCTCGCCGGAGGGCAGACGGACCTGAGCCATGCCGTTCTCCTTGGCCATGAGCTGAGCGGCCTCGCCGGCAGCCCGGACCAGCTGAGCGCCCTTGCCGGGGTACAGCTCGATGCAGTGGATCATCTCGCCCACGGGGATGTTGGCGATGGGCAGGCAGTTGCCGGGCAGGATGTCGGCCTCGGGGCCGGTCATGATGATGTGGCCGGCCTTCAGGCCCACGGGAGCCAGGATATAGCGCTTCTCGCCGTCCTCATACTGGATGAGGGCGATGTTGGCGGAGCGGTTGGGGTCGTACTGCAGGTTGATAACAGTAGCGGTGCCCTCTTTGTTGCGCTTGAAGTCGATGATGCGGTACTTCTTCTTGTTGCCGCCGCCGCGGTGGCGGACGGTGATGCGGCCGTAGCTGTTGCGGCCGGCATTCTTCTTCAGATTCTCCAGCAGGCTGCGCTCGGGCTTGGCCTTCTTGTCGATGCCCTCGAAGGCGCTCACGGTCATGTGGCGGCGGGAGGGCGTAGTGGGCTTATAAGTCTTAATAGCCATTGTTCCTTCTCCTCCTTACACCATGCCCTCGAAGAACTCGATGGTCTTGGAGTCCTCGGTCAGGGTAACCATAGCCTTCTTCCAGTTGGCCCGGCGGCCGGCGGGGAAGCGGCCGGTGCGCTTGGCCTTGCCCCGCATGTTCAGGGTGTTGACCTTGGCGACCTTCACGCCAAAGATCTCTTCCACGGCCTTGGCGATCTCGATCTTGTTCGCGTCCTTGGCCACCTCGAAGGTGTACTTCTTGGCCTCGGTCTCGGACATGGACTGCTCGGTGATGATGGGGCGCTTGATGATATCATAAGCGGTGGTAGCCATTACGCAAACACCTCCTCGATGACGGCCAGAGCCGCCTTGTCAACGATAAACTTGCCAGCGTTCACGATGTCGTACACGCTGAGGATCTTGGCGGTGGTGGTGACCACGCCGGGGATGTTGCGGGCGGACTTGACCACGGTCTCGTTCACCTCGGGGGTGACGACCACGGCCTTCTTGGCGCCCACGGTGTCCAGGAAGCTCCGCATGGTCTTGGTCTTGATGGCGTCCAGGTTGAGGCCGTCCACCACGATCACGTTGCCCTCAGCCGCCTTGGCGGACAGGGCGGACTTCAGAGCCAGGCGCTTGACCTTCTTGTTCAGCACGTAGCTGTAGTCCCGGGGCTTGGGGGCGAACACGATGCCGCCGTGGGTCCACTGGGGAGCCCGGGTGGAACCCTGACGGGCGTGACCGGTGCCCTTCTGGCGCCAGGGCTTGATGCCGCCGCCGGAGACCTCAGCGCGGGTCAGAGCGGACTGGGTGCCCTGCCGGCAGTTGGCCAGGTGGTTCTTGACCACCTCGTGGACGACGGTCTGATTGGGCTCGATCCCGAACACAGCTTCGGAGAGCTCCACTTCGCCGACCTGGTTGCCGGCCATGTTTACAAGAATTGCCTTAGGCATTTGAGTTCTCTCCTTTCTTACTTGTTACGGGCGGAAGCCTTCTGGGGATTGACGCGGGCGGAAGCCTTCTGCGGGTTGACGCTGGCGTTGGCGGCGGCGCCCTTCTCCTTGACGTTGATCACGGAGTTGCGCAGGTACACGATGCCGCCCTTGGGGCCGGGGATGGCGCCCCGGACAGCGATGATGCCCAGCTCGGAGTCCACCTTGACCACGTCCAGGTTCAGGACGGTGACCTGCTCGTTGCCCATCTGGCCGGCGCCGATCTTGCCCTTGAAGATACGGGAGGGATCGGTGCTGGAACCCATGGAGCCAGCGTGACGGTGCACAGGGCCGGTACCGTGGGATTCCTTCAGCCGGTGGGCGCCGTGGCGCTTGATAACGCCCTGGTAGCCGTGGCCCTTGCTGATGCCGGTCACGTCCACCCGGTCGCCCTCGGCGAACACATCGGCCTTCACCTCGTCGCCCACGTTCAGGGCGTCGCAGTTGGCCAGCTTGAACTCCTTCAGGGTCTTCTTCCGGGCGTCGCCGGCCTTCTTCAGGTGACCCAGCTCAGGCTTGGTGAGCTTCTTCTCGGCTACGTCCTCGTAGCCCAGCTGCACGGCGTTGTAGCCGTCCTTCTCCTCGGTCTTCTTCTGCACCACGGTGCAGGGGCCCGCCTCGATGACGGTGACCGGGATGACCTTGCCGTCGGCGTCAAAGATCTGCGTCATGCCGACCTTCTTGCCGATAATGGCCTTTTCCATGTTTCTTCCTCCTTATTAAGGTTATTGGTTGGGCGAGTTACCCATTGGCTGGTATTGCTCGGCCAACTTGACCCGTCCGCCTCAAAACGCGGCGGACTGCGGTACTAACAAGAGGTAGCGCTCCGACGTAGGGGCGCACAGTGTGCGCCCGCGGGCGAGCAATGCTCGCCCCTACATGCCCTGTCCAGGGAATCAGAGCTTGATCTCGATCTCCACGCCGGCGGGGAGCTCCAGGCTCATCAGAGCCTCCACGGTCTTGGGAGAGGGCTTGAGGATGTCAATGAGGCGCTTGTGGGTGCGGCGCTCAAACTGCTCACGGCTGTCCTTGTACTTGTGGACGGCCCGCAGGATGGTGACGACCTCCTTCTTGGTGGGCAGGGGGATGGGACCGGACACGGAAGCGCCGGTGCGCTTGGCGGTCTCCACGATCTTCTCGGCGCTCTGGTCGATGAGCTGGTGATCGTAGGCCTTCAGACGGATGCGGATCATTTCTTTCTGAGCTGCCATGGTGTTTGTTCCTCCTTAAACATACGAAGTGGTGCGCTCTGGCCGGGTCCACGGGGCCTCGGCGCGGTGGTTTCCTCGCTTCGTACGGTGAGAGAGTTCAGTACACGTTTCCGTGCGTATCACTCCGCGACATGAAGAAAACCGGCACAAGCAGGCCGGTTTACTCCATGCATGGCGATATACGCCGTGCACAGATCCCTCAGCCGCCCGATTCTAGCTCGGACATACTCCGCGGAAGTTACCTCATTGCTGAGCAATCTCCCGCATCATCGCACAATGCGCCCCAAACAGGCGCTTGATAATGATACACTCAAACTGAGGGGCTGTCAAGGGCTTTCCTGTTTTTTTCGCAAAAATTTTCTCCAATCCAGAGAGGGGCTCATGAGCACAGGCTGGGCCAGCAGCAAAAGGGCGGGCAGAATGGAGTAGTGGTACCGCCCCGCCACCTCCACCAGCATCTGGGCACAGGTGAGCCCCAGGATGTACAGGGGCAGCAGCAGCACGGCGGAGCGGTTGTCCCGCCGCCACAGCACCACCGCCCCCGCCGCTCCCAGCAGCAGTACGGCGTAGTAGAAGGTATTGCACAGCAGGGAGAATTCCTCGTGGTGGCGGAGCACCGCCCGGGAGTAGTTCACGCAGGCGTCGTCGGTGCCCATCAGGTTTTTCAGCTTCTCCTTCATCAGGGAGGGGAAGTTGATCTGGCCGGAGGTAATGCGGGCCTTGGCGGCCTCCATGGCCTGCTCCTGGGCCTGCTGGGCGGTGGCCCCCGGCTCATTGCTGAAGGAGAAGAGCAGGTCGCTGTCCCCCTGGTTCCACTGGCCGCTGTAGTTGTAGTTGAACCCCACCAGGAAGCTGTAGCCAGAACTGGTGGCGGGCTCCTCCCCGATGCGGGCGGCCAGATGGGCGTTCCACAGGGGGCCGGTAACCAGATAGGCCGCCAGCGTCAGCACCACCAGGGGCAGCCAGTACCGCCGGCCCTCCCGATGGCCCAGCTCCTCCGGCTTCAGGCAGAACCGCCAGATCACCAGGGCGATGAGCACCACCGCGGCGATGGGCCGCACCCCCTGGAACAGCCGCAGCAGCACCCCCGCCGCCAGGCCCACGACCACCGGCAGCTTCTTCCCCTCCTCCGCCCAGGCGATAAGGGCCAACACCCCCAGCAGCAGGGCGGTGTACAGGGGCTCGGACAGGGCAAAGCTGTTATACATGGTCTGGGAGGGGCAGGCGATCCACAGCAGATAGACCGAAACCCCCCCGGCCAGGCCCCACCAACGCTTGCCAATGAGGAAGAGGAAGCTGCCCGAGATGGCGGTAAGGATCACGTTGACCCACTGGGCCACCAGCTCTCCCTCGCCGAACAGGCGAACAAACCAACTCAGGAAGGAGGAGTAACCGAACACATGGGGAAAGAGGGCCATATACCGGCCGTAGGCCAGAGTGTCCTGCTGGGCCAGCTGCTGGGCATAGGACAGGAAGGTGGCGTAGTCGTAGGCCTGGGGCACCCGCACCAGCAGAACCCAGGCCCCCTTCACCGCCAGGCACAGCAGGGTAAGGGCCACCCAGGCCCACAGGGGCCCCAGCCTGGCCAGCAGCCGGGACAGGAGGGGCAGCACCAGCACCATGGCGGCCAGGGCCAGCAGGCCCAGCCCGAAGGCTTTTTGGGTCTCTCCGTTTTGAAACGCCCCCAGATACAGGGTGTAAGCCACCAGGGCGATAAACAGGGCGAGCATAATCCGTGTCAACAGAGTGGGCAGAGCCCCAAGACGGGTTTTCATGGTGTGCGCTCCTTTCCGTTTCTCTGTGACAGAAATTCTATCCTCCCGTCCCCTTTCTGTCAAGTCCGGGTCACAGCACCTCAGCGATGCGCTTTTTCATCTCCGCAGCGTCGATGGGCTGCCCGGTGAAGTGCTCCAGGGCCAGCACCGCCTGGTTCACCAGCAGGCCCAACCCGTTCACCGTCTTGTGGCCCCGGTGTCTGGCCTGCCACAGCAGCTCGGTCTCGGCGGGGGCGTAGATGAGATCCACCACCGCCGTGCCCGTTTTCAACCCATCCAGGAAGGAGAAGTCCTCAAACTGCCCGGCGGCCCCCTCCATGCCCAGGGAGGTGCAGTTCACCAACAGGTCGCAGGCGGCCGTCTCCTTACATAAGGTATTCAGGTCAAATCCGGCGGGGCGCATGTGGAGGGGGGCGAAAGCGCACAGCTCCTCCGCCTTCTCCACCGTGCGGTTGCACACCGTCAGCTCCGCCCCCGCCTGGGCCAGCTTGAGGCACACCGCCTTGGCGGCGCCCCCGGCCCCCAGGATGAGGATCTTCATCCCCGCCGGGTGGATGCCCTCGTCGGCCAGGGCCCGAAGGAACCCCTCCCCGTCGGTGTTGTAGCCATAGGCCTTTCCATCCCGGATGCACACCGTGTTTACCGCCCCGATGAGCCGGGCGTCCCCGTCCAGCTCATCCATCAGGGGCACCAGCTCCTCCTTGTGGGGCATGGTGGCGTTGAACCCGGCGTACCCGGCAAACTTGGCGCAGTCCAGCCACTGCTTGCACTGCCCCCGGGGCACCGGCTGGCACAGGTACACATAGTCCAGCCCCAGGGCTTTCAGCATGGTATTGTGAATCAGGGGGGACTTGGAGTGGCCCACCGGGTCCCCGATGACGCAGAGCTTTCGGGTGGAATTTTTCACTTCTACCTTCAAATCTATCTCTCCCCTCTGCCCCTCCGGCCGGTGGTCGGGGAGGGCGGCATTTACCGCCAGGGCGATGAGCAGGCCCACAACGGTCTCGATCATCCGGGCGATGGCGTAATAGTACCGGGTCACTCCGGTGACTCCGGTGATAAGGATGACGCAGGGCAGGATGCAGGCCATGCCGCAGGCGGTGGGCCGCTTGATGAGCAGGCAGAGCCACACCCCCGCCACACACACTGCCCCCAGCACCAGAGTTTTAAGCCAGAAATTTTCCAGAGCGGGGCCCAGCAGCAGGGTGGCGGTGCCCAGCACCCCACCCACCAGCACGCCGATGAGCCGGGAGAGGCCCTGGTGGAAGGTCTGGCCCAGGGTGCTCTGGGTGCAAATAATGCAGGCAATGCAGGCGTACAGAGGCCCCATCTGGCCCAGCACGCCCCCCAGCTCCTCCCGGTAGGTGAGCCCAAAGGGGAGGAAGAGGGCGTAGGATACCATCACCGCCACGGCGGTTTTGATGACCCGCATACCGATGCGGGGCAGGGGTACAGAGGGATGTTTCATGGTTTCTCCTTATTTTTGATGGAAGCTCTCTTTGGTTACTTTCTCTCGAGAGAGAAAGTAACCCATGGCCGCCTCATAGCCATACAGGCCCAGGCCGCAGATCTGCCCCACGCAGGCGGGAGCGGTGACGCTCTTGTGCCGGAACTCCTCCCGCTGGTGGACGTTGGAGATGTGGACCTCCACACAGGGCACGTCCACCGCCTTCAAGGCGTCCAGGATGGCATAGGAGTAGTGGGTGTAGGCTCCCGGGTTCATGACGATGGCGTCGTACACTCCGCCGGCTCCGTGGATGGCGTCAATGATGGCCCCCTCGTGGTTGGACTGAAAGCACTCCGCCGTGGAGCCGTGGGCGGCGGCAAAGTCTTTCAGCCGCCGGCACAGGGCCTCATAGGTGTTCTGCCCATAGATGCCCGGCTCCCGTTTGCCCAGCAGGTTCAGGTTGGGCCCGTTGATGATGAGGAATTTCATGCCCTCGCCTCCTGTTCATAGAGGGCGGCGATCTGCTCCGCCGCCGCCTGGGCGGTATCGGTGTTGGAAATGGTATACTGGGCGTATTTTCGATAGAGTCCGATCCGCTCGGTATACAGTTTGTACAGCTTCTGGTGGTCAGATCCCACCAGAGGCCGGCCGCTGTGGTCCTCCCCCAGGATGGCCTCCAGGGCCCGGTCCCGGAAGAAGATCACCCCGCTGGCCCCCAGGGCCTCCATGTTCTCCGGCCGGAGGACCATGCCCCCGCCGGTGGCGATGACCGCCCCCTCCAGGGCGGCGGCCTGCCTGGCGGCGGCGGTCTCCCGGTCCCGGAAGGCCACCTCCCCCTCCGCCGCAAAGATCTCCGGGATGGTGGCCCCGGCGGCTTGCTCCACCAGCTCGTCGGTGTCCACCAGGGGCAGGCCCAGCAGCTGGGCCAGGATGCGGCCCACGGCGCTCTTGCCGCAGCCGGGCATACCGATGAGCACAATATTCTTTTTCATACCTGCTCCTCCCACGCCCGGTAGTTGCCCAGAATGCGGAACTCCGCCGCCAGCTGGCTCAGCTCATGGAGCACCCCGTCCATGCCGTCGGCGGCCAGGTCGCCGGTGAAGTCCAGGAAGAACAGGTACTCCCAGCCCCGGCCGGGAATGGGCCGGGACTCCAGCTTCAGCAGGTTCAGGCCCTGGACGGCAAAGATGGTGAGGATCTCGTGGAGGGAGCCGCTCTGGTGGGGCAGGCGGAACATGGCGCTGATCTTGTTCCGGCCGGGCCGCAGCTCGGGGACAGGGGACACCACGGCGAACCGGGTGTGGTTCATGGTGTTGTAGTTGACCCCTTCCGCCAGGATGTTCAGACCGTAGAGCTCCGCCGCCCGGCGGGAGCAGATGGCGGCGGCGGTCCGGTCCCCGGTCTGGGCCACCAGCTTGGCGGACCCGGCAGTGTCCAGGGTGGGCACCCGCTTCCAGTCCCGGTGGCCGTCCAGGTACTTTTCGCACTGCATCAGCCCCTGCTCATGAGAGTACACCGTTCTGATATCCTCCAGGGCCACCCCCGGCAGGGCCATGAGGCAGTGGACCACCGGCACCTGCCACTCCCCCACGATGGAATAGCGGTACTGGGCCAGCAGGTCGTACACCTGGCGGATGGAGCCGGTGGAGGAGTTCTCCACCGGCAGCACGGCGTAGTCGGCCTCGCCATGCTCCAGGGCGGCAAACACATCGGTGAACCAGGCCTTGCCGGCGCTGTTCACCTCTTTGCCGAAAAAGCCGACGGCGGCCTCCTCGCTATAGCACCCCGGCTCTCCCTGGTAGGCCACCCGGGGGTTGGCCACCGGCTGGCGCACCCGGGCCTGGTCGGCCAGCCAGGCGGCGTAGCCCGGGTCCTCCGCCCCTTCCTTCACCAGGTGGCGCTGCTGACGGCGGGAGATGGCCATGATGCTCTCGTACAGGGCGGCCAGATCGGCCTTCCGGGCGGGATCGTCGGTGCGGGCGGCCCGGGCGGCGATGACCTCCTTTTCCCGCCCAGCGTCCAGCACCGGGATGCCCTGGCGCTGCTTGTACTCCCCCACCCGGCCGGTAACCTCCATCCGCTCCAGGAAGAGCTTCACCAGTTCCCCGTCAATCCGGTCGATCTCCCGGCGATATTGCTCCAGTTCGGTCATTTTATTCGCTCCTTTGCGGGCGGGCGTGGGCACCCGTCCCTACGATGTATCACGCCGCAGTAGGGGCCGATGCCCTCATCGGCCCGCATGTCTCAAATCCCCAGCACCGCGCAGGCGGCCAGAGCGGCGGCGGCCTCGATCACCGGCACCGCCCGGGGGACGATGCACGGGTCGTGACGGCCCTTGATCTCGATTTCCACCTCTTCCCCGGTGTGCAGATCCACGCTCTCCTGGGGCAGGGCGATGGAAGGGGTGGGCCGGATGGTGACCTCAAAGGTGACGGGCATGCCGTTGGTAATGCCTCCGTTCACCCCGCCGGCGTGGTTGGTGCGGGTGACCACCCTGCCGTCCCGCACCTCAAAGGGGTCGTTGGCCTCGCTGCCCCGCATGAGGGAGAAGGCCACCCCGGCGCCGAAGTCCACCCCCTTGACGGCGGGGACGGCAAAGAGGTACTGGGAAAAAATCCCCTCCACATTGCAGCCGAAGTCGGGGGCCCCCAGGCCGGCGGGCAGGCCGGTGACGGCGCACTCGATGGCGCCCCCCACGCTGTCCTCCTCCTCTTTGGCCTCCAGGATGGCCTGGCGCATCTCCTCCCCCTTGCCGTCATCCAGCACGGGGAAGGGTTTTCCCGCCACCGCTTTCAGGTCCTCGGTGTTCTCCAGTGAGGCGTCGCAGATGCCGTAGATGGAGCTGATATGGGCTCCCACCCACACGCCCCAGCCTGCCAGCACCTGCTTGGCCACCGCCCCGGCGGCCACCAGAGGAGCGGTGAGCCGGCCGGAGAAGTGGCCGCCTCCCCGATAGTCCAGGCAGCCCTGGCTTTTGATGAACCCGGCGTAGTCCCCGTGGCCCGGCCGGGGGGTATAGCGGATGGACTCGTAATCGCCGGAGTGCTGGTCGGCGTTGCGGATCACCATAGCCAGCGGAGCTCCGGTGGTCTTGCCCTCAAACACCCCGGACAGCACCTCCACCCGGTCGCTCTCCTTCCGGGCGGTGGCGGTGGGGTCCTGGCCCGGCTTGCGGCGGTCCAGTTCCTTCTGCACCTGTTCCAGGTCCAGGGCCAGCCCGGCGGGCACCCCCTCCACCACCACGCCAATGGCGGGGCCGTGGGATTCGCCAAAGATCATATGTCGCATGGTTGTTCCTCCAATCAGCAGATGAGCGGGCGGCCCGTTACGCCCGGGAAAGGATGCCGCCCAGGGCCTCATAATCCCGCCAGAACTCCGGGTAGGACTTCTGTACGCACTCCGCCCCGTCGATGGTCACCGGCTCCTCACACCGGATGGCGGCGATGGCGGCCATCATGGCGATGCGGTGGTCGTTGTGGCCGGACACCTCCACCCCGCCGGCCAGCCGGTCTTTTCCGGTGATGGTCAGGGCATCGGGGTGCTCCTCCACCGCCGCCCCCAGGGCATTGAGCACCTGGGTGACGGTGGCCAGCCGGTCGCTCTCCTTGATGCGCAGCCGCCCGGCGTTGACGATCCGGGTGACCTGCCCCGACCGCAGGGCGGCCATGGCCGCCAGAGGGGACACCAGATCGGGGCACTGGCTCACGTCCAGGTCTACCGTCCCCGCTCCCTGCAATTTCACAAAATAGGGCACAATACACATATCCCCCTGGGCGGAAAAGGCGTTCAACCCCTGGAGCTCCACCGCGCAGCCCAGGCTGATGGCCGCATACCAGAAGGCGGCGTTGGACCAGTCGGCCTCAATGGTTAGATCCCGGGCCTGGTAGGTCTGGTTCCCCGGCACCTGGAAGATGCGTTCTCCGTCGTAGTCCGCCCGCACCCCGAACTGCTCCAGAGCGTCCAGGGTCATGTCCACATATCCTCTGGATTCCAGGGGGGTGGTCAGCAGAATGCGGCTGTCCCCCGGCAACAGGGGCAGGGCGTACAGCAGGCCGGTGACGAACTGGGAGGACACGTCCCCCGGCAGGGCATAGTCCCCCGGGGTCAGCCTGCCCTCCACCGTCAGCACCCCCTCCTCCCGCCGGTAGGAGATCCCCTTCTCCCGGAACAGGGCAAAATAGGGCTCCTGGGGCCGCTCCATCAGCCGTCCCCGGCCGGTAAACCGGCCGCCGCCCCGCAGGACCAGAGCCACCGGGATGAGGAAGCGGAGGGTGGAGCCGCTCTCCCCGCAGTCCAGCAGGGGCAGGTCCTCCCCCGGCGCTTTCAGGGCGGCCATACACCGGAGTGTGGCGTCAATATCCTGGGAGTGGGCCAGATTGCCGATGGAGCTCTCCCCCGCCCCCAGGGCGGCGGCGATAAGCAGCCGGTGGGCCTGGGACTTGGAGGGGGGCGGGGTGATGGTTCCTTTTAATAAGGTAGGGGTGATGGTGATCCTCATGCCAACTCCTCCAGCAGGGCAGCTTTCTCCATCCGCCAGGGGACGGCGTGGCCCAGTTCCTCCAGCACGATGAGGGTGATCTGGTCTCCCGCACCCTTCTTGTCCAGCCCCACGGCGGCGGCGTACTCCGCCCCCGTGCAGGGAATGGCGGTGGGCAGGCCCAGGGCGGCCAGCATCCCGGCGATTCGCTCCGCAGTCCCGGCAGGGGTCACCCCAAGGCGTTCTCCCAGTCCGGCGGCCCGCACCATTCCGGCGGCCACCGCCTGGCCGTGGGTCCAGGTCTGGTAGTGCCCCGCCAGCTCGTAGGCGTGGCCCAGGGTGTGACCAAAGTTGAGGAGCATCCGCTCCCCGGTGTCCCGCTCGTCCCGTTCCACTACTATCCGTTTAATATTGCAGCAGGTATACAAAATGTGTTCAATATCTGCCATCAAGGCGGCCCGCTCCGGCCGTTGGGCCAGGAAGTCAAAAAAAGTCCCGTCCTTGATGCAGCCGTACTTCACCACCTCGGCCATGCCGTCGGCAAAGGTGGCGTCGGGCAGGGTGTCCAGCACCTCCGGGTCCATGAGCACCAGGCGTGGCTGCCAGAAGGCCCCGGCCAGGTTTTTCCCGGCCTCCAGGTCAATGGCCACCTTGCCCCCTACGGAGGAGTCCACCTGGGAGAGCAGGGTGGTGGGAATCTGAACAAAGTCCACCCCCCGGAGGATGGTGGCGGCGGCAAAGCCCGCCAGGTCCCCCACCACGCCGCCTCCCAGGGCCACCACCGCGTCGGTGCGGGTGAGCCGGGCGGCCATCATGGCCTCCCACAGGCCTGCCAACTGGGCGGCGCACTTGGAGGGTTCCCCGGCGGGGATGATATGGCGGCTCACCTGGAACCCGGCGGCGGTCAGGCTGTCCGCCGTCCGCTCCAGGTACAGGGGGGCCACGTTGGTGTCGGTGACCACAAACAGCCGTCCGGCCCTGGGGAGGGCCTTGCGGCAGTATTCCCCCGCCTTGGCCAGCAGGCCCCGGCTGATGAGGATCTGGTAGCTGCGCCCCGGCAGGGACACGGTGAGGGTTTTCACGGCCGTTTCATCCTTTCCGCGCGCGATAGGGGGCGGCTTCCTTTTTCGCCCCCGCGGCATGTGATTGGTCTTATTTTATCAGGTTTTTGCCCACCAGGTCAACCAGAGCGGTGACCTTGCCCATGAGGGCGTCGAAGTTCTGGGGGGTGAGGGACTGCTGGCCGTCGCACTTGGCGTGGGCGGGATCGTTGTGGACCTCAATGATGAGGCCGTCCGCCCCGGCGGCCACGGCGGCCAGAGCCAGGGGCTCCACCATCCAGTACATCCCGGCGGCGTGTGAGGGGTCCACGATGATGGGCAGGTGGCTCATCTGCTTGATGGCGGGGATGGCGGACACGTCCAGGGTGTTGCGGGTGTAGGTCTCGAAGGTGCGCACCCCCCGCTCGCACAGGATCACGTTCTCGTTGCCCTCGCTCATGATATACTCGGCGGACATGATCCACTCCTCATAGGTGTTGGACAGGCCCCGCTTGAGGAGGATGGGCTTGCTCATCTTGCCCACCTCCTTGAGCAGCTCGAAGTTCTGCATGTTCCGGGCCCCCACCTGGACCACATCCACCTCCTGCTCAAAGAGGTCGCACATCCGGGGGTCCATGATCTCGGTGACAATGGGCAGGCCGGTCTTGTCCCGGGCTTCCATCAGCAGGTCCAACCCTTCGGTGCCCATGCCCTGGAAGGAGTAGGGGGAGGTGCGGGGCTTGAAGGCGCCGCCACGGAGCAGGGCCGCCCCGGAGCGCTTCACGTCCTCGGCCACGGCGCAGATCTGCGCCTCGCTCTCCACCGAGCAGGGCCCGGCGATCACCGAGAAGTTGCCGCCGCCGATCTTGGCCTTGCCCACGCTCACCACCGTATCCTCCGGGTGGAACTTGCGGTTGGCCTTCTTGTAGGGCTCCTGGACCCGCATAACCCGCTCCACGTCGGGGTTGATGGAGATCTTGTCCATATCCACGGCGGTGGTATCGCCCACCAGGCCCAGGATGGTGCAGCCCACACCATTGGTGATGCCGATCTCCAGGCCCTGTTCCTTCAGCTTGTCCACCAGACGCCGGATACTCTCCTGGCTGGTACCGGGTTTCATGACAACTACCATACTAAAACATCCTTTCAGGCAAAATAAATAAAAAGCGGGCGCTCATTGATGAATTCAATGAGCGCCCGGCGTGCAGACAGGCTCCACAGGGCCCTATGGCCCCACCCATTTCATTCATCCCTCATGTTTTCCATGCCAAAAAAGCCGGCGCCCATAAATCGAGCCCAGCCAAAGGAAAACAGGAAGGATGCAGTTGTGAGGGAGCGGTGTGCCATGGTACGGTTCCTCACTTTAAAACATGTTAGGGACATTATACCCCCGGTTTTTTCAAATTGCAACCGGGATTTTGTACAAAGCCCCGGGCTATTCCGGCCCGGTCTCTCTCAATTCTGCGCCTCCACCGCCGGAATATGCCGCAGCAGCCGCCACAGGCAGAGGGCAAAGAGCACCGAGCTGATGGACCAGGTCAGGGGGTAGGCCCAGTACACCACCCGGATGTCGGGGATGAGCCGGACGGTGACGGTGATGTAGGTGATGCGCAGGGCGCACCACACCGACAGCATGATGGCCATGGGCACGATGGGCCGGCCCATGCCCCGGAGGATGCCGGCGGAGCAGTGGGAGAAGGACAGCAGGCAGTAGAACAGGGAGACGGTGCGGGCGTAGGCCACCCCGTAGGCCACCACCTCCGGCTCGCTGTTGAAGGCGGCCACCAGCACCGGGGAGACGGTGAAGATGACCACCCCGATGACCTCCGCCAGCAGGGGACTGCACAGCAGGCCGAATTTCATCCCCGCCCGCACCCGGTCAAACCGCCGGGCTCCCAGGTTCTGACTAACAAAGGTGGACAGGGCCAGGGCGAAGCAGGTCACCGGCAGGAAGGCAAAGCCCTCAATGCGGCTGTAGGCCCCGCAGCCCGCCATGGCCGCCGACTCGAAGGAATTGATGTTGGCCTGGACGATGACGTTGGCCAGGGAGATCACCGAGTTCTGCACTCCGGAGGGCAGCCCCAGGGTGATGATCTGCCGGAAAGCGGGCCCCTCGAAGCGCACCCGCCGCCAGGTGACCTTGTAGCACTCCCCGGTGAGGGTGAGCCTGCGGAAGGCCAGGAAGGCGGAGAGGCACTGGCTGAGGATGGTGGCCAGGGCGGCGCTGCCCACCCCCAGCTTCAGCACCGCCACGAAGAGCAGGTCCAGGGCCACATTGGCCGCCGAGGCGGCCAGCAGGTACTTCATGGGGCTGCGGCTGTCCCCCACCGACTGGAGGATGCTGGCCCCCATGTTGTAGAGCACCACGGCGGAGGAGCCCAGGAAGTACACCCGGAAGTAGAGGATGGAGCTGTCAATGACGTCTGCGGGGGTGCCGATCCACCGCAGCAGCTGGGGCGTCAGCACCACGCCCAGCACGGTGAGCGCCGCCCCGGCGCACAGGCCCAGGGCCACGGTGGTGTGGATGGCCCGCTCCATGTGGTCCTCGTCCTCCGCCCCGTAGTACCGGGCGATGAGCACCCCGGCTCCCAGGGACACGCCGTTGATGAACCCGATAAGCAGCATGATCATGCTGCTGGAGGAGCTCACCGCCGCCAGGGCGGGCCGGCCGATGAAGTTGCCCACAATAAGGGAGTCCACCGCGTTGTACAGCTGCTGGAACAGGTTACTGAAAAAAATCGGCAGGGCAAAGGTCAGCATTTTTCGGGGAACGCTGCCCTCAGTCAGCCGGTTGTGCCCGGTGTGATCCACTGGAAGTCATCTCCGCTCTCATACTCATGTCCCTTCATTATCCTCGCCCCCGGGCCAAATGTCAAGGCCGCCCAATCACCTTTCAGGCCGCCCGGAATAGGATGGAGCAGTCACAGAGAACGGAGGCGCGGCCATGAGAAGTGAGTTGAACATCTGGGTGGCGGGGGGCGACCTGCGCCAGGCCAAACTGGCGGAGCTGCTGGCCGCCGACGGCCACACGGTACATACCTATGCCCTGGACAGCGGGGAGCCCCTGGCCGGCGTCCTGCCGGAGCGCAGTCCCGCCGGAGCGGCTCTGGCCCACTGCGTCATCCTCCCCCTGCCGGCGGAGGAGGAGGGCGGGCTGCTCCACGCCCCCCTGTGGGAGGAACCGGTGGCCCTGTCCGCCCTGCTGGACCCCCTGCGGCCCGGCCAGCTGGTGTGCGCCGGGATGGCGGGCCCCGGCCTCACCGCCCTGGCGGAAGCGCGGGGCCTGGTTCTCCGGGACTACTTTGCCCGGGAGGAGCTGGCGGTGGCCAACGCGGTGCCCACCGCGGAGGGGGCCATCCAGCTGGCCATGGAGGAGCTGCCCATCACGCTCCACGGCGCCCGGGTTCTGGTGCTGGGCTGCGGGCGGATCAGCCGGGCCCTGGCCCCCCGGCTGGTAGCCCTGGGGGCCAAGGTCAGTGTGGCCGCCCGGAAGTGGGCCCACCTGGCCTGGGCAGAGAGCTGGGGGTGCACCGGGGAGCAGATCGGCCAGCTGGAGGGCTGGCTGTGCGGCTACGACCTGGTGATCAACACCGTCCCCGCCCCCGTGCTGGGGGAGGCCCAGCTGGCCGACCTGAAACCGGGCTGTCTGGTCATCGACCTGGCCTCCAAACCCGGCGGGGTGGACTTCCAGGCCGCCGCCCGCCTGGGGGTCAAAGCGATCTGGGCCCTCTCCCTGCCGGGCAAGGTGGCCCCGGTCACCGCCGGCAAGTGCATACAGACCACCATCTACAACATCTTGCATGAAATGGGAGTGTGAACATGGATACAATCAGGGTGGGGTTCGCCTTTTGCGGCTCCTTCTGCACCTTGGGTACGGCCATGACCGCCTTGGAGCGGGTCAAGGCCCGATTTGGGGACGTAACCCCCATCGTCTCGGAGCACACCGCCGCCTGCGACACTCGCTTCGGCCCCGCCCACGAGTTTATGCGGGAGATGGAGCGCATCTGCGACAGGCGGGTCATCGACTCCTTGGTGAAGGCTGAGCCCATCGGCCCCAAAGGGCTGCTGGACGTGCTGGTGATCTGCCCCTGCACCGGCAACACCCTGGCCAAGCTGGCGGGCGGCATTACCGATACCACGGTGACCCTGGCGGCCAAGGCCCACCTGCGCAACGGCCGGCCGGTGGTGATCTGTCCCGCCACCAACGACGGCCTGGCCGCCTCCGCCAAAAACATCGGCCTGCTGCTGGACAAAAAACACGTCTACTTTGTCCCCTTCCGCCAGGACGATCCCCAGGGCAAACCCACCTCCCTGGTAGGGGACTTCAGCCTGGTGGTACCGGCCATCGAGGCCGCCCTGGAGGGCCGGCAGCTCCAGCCCCTGCTGCTGGGGACCTGAGGGCCCGGCGGCCGCTTGTCATTTGGGCGTCCGAGGAATATAATATCTCTGTCAAATTTGACCAGAGAAAGAGAGCGATGACCATGGATCAGCAAACTTGCCAGCGCAGCTGCGTGGACTGCGGTTCCGCCGCCTGCAACGACCTCAACCACTCGGACGCCTTCCCCCCCTTCTGCCTGTCCCACCACGCCGACCCCCAGGTGCTGGCGGAGGCGGCAGCCTGCTACCAGGAGCCGGAAAACCAGGCCGCCATGAAGGCGGCCGCGGCGGTGGAGTGCGAGCACTACTGCCAGTACACCCGGGTGCAGGAGATCATGGACTTTGCCCGCCGGTTGGGCTTCCGCAAACTGGGCATCGCCACCTGCGTGGGCCTGCTGGCCGAATCCCGTACCCTGGCCGCCATCCTGCGGTCCAACGGCTTTGAGGTCTACGGCGTGGGCTGCAAGGCGGGGATGGTAAAGAAGGTGGATCTGGGCATCGATCCCAGCTGCAACCGGGTGGGAACCAATGCCTGCAACCCCATTTTCCAGGCCAAAACCCTCAACCAGGCGGGTACCCAGCTGAACATTGTGGTGGGGCTGTGCGTAGGACATGACAGCCTGTTCTACAAATACTCCGACGCCCTGGTCACCACCCTGGTGGCTAAGGACCGGGTGCTGGGCCACAACCCGGTGGCCGCCCTGTACAACGCCAATTCCTACTATAAATCCAAGCTCTACGGGGATCAAACCTAAAGGGACCGCAGCCAGAAGGGCCTGTCGCAATACCGCGACAGGCCCTTCTCTTGCCAACCTGAGCGTCAGGGGCGGATCTACCCCGCCGGTTCATCCGCCACAGGAACTTATTTCGCCCCTCTGGGGCCCAGTGTGTCCGCTCCGGTACTACAGCTCCCGCACCAGCTTGACCGCCACCCCCACAATGCGGGCGTTGCCCTGCTCAAACTCCCGCCAGGGGATGATGATGGGCTCATAGGCGGGGTTTTCCGGCTGGAGAATCACCATCCCCTTCTGGCACCGGAACCGTTTCAGGGTGGCGTCTCCCCCGTCCACCAGACAGGCCACGATCTGGCCGTTTTCCGCCGTCTCCTGCTGCCGCAGCAGCACCAGGTCCCCGTCCCGGATGCCGGCGTTGATCATGCTGTCCCCGGTGACCCGCAGGTAGAAGTGGCACTCCGGGTCGGCCACGTCGGCGGCGGCATAGCCCTCAATCTGCTGGCTGGCAAATACCGGGCTCCCCGCCCGGATCACCCCCAGGATGGGGACCGCCGCCTCCCGCCGGGCGGCGGGCAGCGGATACCGGGGCACGTCAAAACCCTGGAGCCACAGGGGGTCCACCCCCAGGGCCCGGGCCATGGTGGTGGCGGTGCCGATTTTGGGCTCCCGCTGGCCCAGGACATAGCGGTTGAGGGTCTGTGGATTCATGTCCAGCCGGGCGCCCATCTGCTCATAGCTCAGCCCTGACTCCTCCATCAGACTGCGCAGCCGGGCGCCGAAGGTACTCTCCTGCTTCACGGCGACTCCTCCTGTCCCATTTGTGGGTCTATTCTACCACATTTAATCACCAGACGCAATATATATTGGCAAATTATGATTGACAACTATCTCCAAATGGTGTTATTATACCTGTACATAGAACCTATGTTCTATTTATCCGATTTATTTATCACCATTTGGAGTTATCCTGGGATAAAAAATGCCCCGCCGATTGGCGAGACATTTTGGTGGAGGAGGGTGGATTCGAACCACCGAAGCGAATCGCAACAGATTTACAGTCTGCCCCCTTTGGCCACTCGGGAACTCCTCCATATAAAATTGTCTGGAGCTGGTGGACGGACTCGAACCCCCGACCGGTTGATTACAAATCAACTGCTCTACCAACTGAGCTACACCAGCGCATTGCTCGTCCACAGCGAAGGTTATTTTAGCAGAGAGGCGGTGAATTGTCAAGGGCTATTTTTAATTTTTTTAAAAAGGCAGGGAGGTCATATTATCAGGCCGCAGGTGTGGACCGATCCGCTGCGGGATGTCCAGCGATTTTTTCCGTCGGGCTGGTGCGCCCGCTGCGGCGGGGAGCTCTACAGCGGGGATGGGGCGCTCTGCCCCGCCTGCCGGAGGGCGGCGAGAGATAGACAAAGAGAAGAGGAGAACAGCGATGACACTCATGGAAATGTCCCATCAATACCGGGGCAGCGCCCAGGCGCTGCAAAACCGGGTACATACCCTGGAGGCCCGGCTCCGGCTGGAGACCAACGAACTGGACCGGCGGCTGCTGGAGAAGCGGATCCATTGCCTGTCCGTCATGTGGCGGGAGAGCCGGGATCTGGCGGTGCTGTGTGAGCGCTATTACGACAGGGGGTATCATATCAATGGCAGATACACGGTATAGGCGGGGGCTGCCCTACGCCGCCGACATGGCGGTATACACCCGGGCCATCGCCGGGGACAACTCCGAGCTGGTGGGCAGACTGCGGCGCAACGTCATGCTGGCCCTGCGGGAGGACGTAACCCCCCGGCAGCGGGAGTGCATGCTGCTCTACTACGGTCAGGGGCTGAACATGCGGGAGATCGGTGAGCTCATTGGCATTGACAAGTCCACGGTCTCCCGCACCATCAAGCGGGGGGAGCGGCGGCTGCGCCGCTGCCTGCGGTACGGGGCGGACCAGCTGCTGACGCCCAAGGAGCCCGGCTGATTTTCTACGCCCCAGGCGGTTGAAAAACCCCCTGGTTCCATGATATACTTTCCTGCGGAATACCACGAATTCGGGCGAAGGGAGGCAGATATCATGGAACTCAATCTATCCCAAAAGCAGACCCAGACCCTCTCTCCCCAGATGATGCAGTCCATGGAGATCCTGCAAATGGGTTCCCAGGAGCTGCTGGAATATATCGAGGAGGCCGTTCAGGAAAACCCGGTGCTGGAGCCGGAGGAGCGCTACGACAAGGCCAACGAAAGCGATCAGCTCCGCCGCAAGCTGGAGTGGCTGGAATCCACCGATCCCCAGAACCGGTACTATCATCAACAGGACACCGAAGAGCAGGACGACCGGCTGAGCAATTACGGCACGGTGGAGGACCAGGAGAACAGCCTGTATTATTATGTGCTCTCCCAGCTGAAGGTGCTGGAGCTGCCGCCGGAGGTTACCGAGGCCGGGGCCTTTCTGGTGGAAAGCCTCAACGCCAACGGCTGGCTGGACGAGCCTCTGGAGGACCTGGCCGTCAGCTGCGGCTGCCCCCTGGCCCTGATGGAGGAGGCTCTGGAGGTGGTGCAGGGCCTGGAGCCCGCCGGCGTGGGGGCCCGGGATCTGTCCGAGTGCCTGCGGCTCCAGCTCATCCGCCGCACCCCGGTGAACCAGCTGGCGGTGCGCATTGTGGAGAGCCAGCTGGACGCCCTCTCCAAAAGCCGGTACGGGCTCATCGCCCGCACATTGAAGGCCACCTCCGAGGAGGTACGGGCGGCCTGTGAGCTCATCCGCTCCCTGAACCCCCGGCCGGGCACCGGCTTTGCCGCCCGGGAGCACCTGACCTACATCAATCCGGACATCATCGTGGTCAGCTTCCCCGACCACTTCGAGCTGCTGACCAACGACTACTACTTCCCCCACCTGGGCATCAGCGGGTACTACACCCGGCTGTTGAAGGAGAGCGACGACCAGCAGGTGAAGGACTACCTCACCGGCAAGGTGCGCCAGGCCAAGTGGATGGTCCACGCCATCGAGCAGCGGCGCTCCACCCTCATGTCCTGCGCCAGTTGCATTCTGGAGCTCCAGGAGGCCTTTTTCCGCCAGGGACCCGGCCATCTGGTGCCCATGTCCCTGGCCGACGTGGCGGGACGCATCGGCGTCCACGAGTCCACCGTCAGCCGGGCGGTGAAGGACAAATACATCCAGTGCTCCATGGGGGTCTACCCCCTGAGCTACTTCTTCTCCCGGGGCCTGGGCTCCTCCGCCGCCGGGGAGGACGCCGCCTCCCCCGACGCCGCCAAGGCGCTGCTGAAAAAGCTCATCGCAGAGGAGGACAAGCGCAAGCCCCTCTCCGACCAGAAGCTGTGCGAGATGATGAGCGCCCAGGGCTGTGCCCTGTCCCGGCGGACGGTGGCCAAGTACCGGGACGAGCTCCACATCCCCAGCACCACCGGGCGGAAGCAATACGAGTGATTCGGGAGGATTTTATGGCCTTTGAAGCGGTATTTTTCGACTTTGACTACACCCTGGGGGACGCCACCGAGGCCATCGTCACCGGCTTCCAGTACGCCTTTCCCCAGATGGGACTGCCCCAGCCGGACCGGGAATCCATCCGCCGGACCGTGGGACTCACCCTGGAGGACGGCTACACCGCCCTCTCCGGAGACCCGGACCCGGCCAGGCGGGCGGAGTTCCGGCGGTTGTATACCGAAAAGGCCAATCCCCTCCAGGTGAAGGTGACCAGGCTCTTCCCCGGGGCAGCAGAGCTGCTGGCCGCCCTGAAAGCGGCGGGCATCCCGGCGGGGGTGGTGAGCACCAAAAAATCGGCCACCCTGAAGGCGGTGGTGGCCGCCCGTGGGATCGGGCATCTGCTGTGCTCGGTCACCGGCGGCGACATGGTCACCGCCCCCAAGCCCGACCCCCAGGGCCTGCTGGCGGCCATCGCCGCCCTGGGCCTGGAGCCCGGGCAGGTGCTCTTCTGCGGGGACACCGTTATCGACGGCGAGACCGCCCGACGGGCGGGGACCCACTTCTGCGCCGTCCTCAACGGCACCACCACCCGGGAAGATTTTGAGACCAGCGGCCTCCCCGCCGACTATATTGCCGACGACCTGTGGGCTTTGAAGAGCTGGCTTGGCCTGTGAGTGTTTTGAGCCTCCGCGGAGCAATTCCGCGGAGGCTTTTTCTGTGCCCTGTGGGCGGGCAGGCCCCCGTTCCGCAGGGGCCGGACACCGGCCGGCCCTACATATAAAATAGTAAGACCGGGCCCTTACGGGCCCGGTCTTACGCGAGAGAGGAAAAGAGGGGAAAAAAGGAGGCGATTGTTATTTACCCAAACGGCGGACCAGCTCCTTGGCGCAGAAGGTGGCCACGTCATCGGCGTAGGTTCCGGCGCCGAAACCGGCGTCATAGCCCAGCTCCTTGGCCAGGGCGTGGGTGATGCGGGCGCCGCCGCAGCAGAAGATGTATTTCTCCCGGACGCCCTCGGCCTCGGCCAGCTCGATGAGCTCGGTGAGGTTCTGGATGTGGACGTCCTTCTGGGTGACGGTCTGGGAGACCAGCAGCACGTCGGCGTTGACCTCGGCGGCCTTTTTGAGGAACTCCTCATTGGGCACCTGGGAGCCCAGGTTGTAGGCCTCGATCATCTCGTAGCGCTCCAGGCCGTAGTGGCCGGCGAAGCCCTTGCGGTTCATGATGGCGTCGATACCCACGGTGTGGGCGTCGGTGCCGGTGGAGGCGCCGATGACCACCAGCTTGCGGCCCAGCCGCTCCTTGATGAACTCGTCGGTCTCATCCATGCCCATGGCCTCGTCGGCCACGGTCTGCACCACGATCTCATTGTAGTTGATGGAATGGGTGAGGGAACCGTACACCACATAGAAGGTAAAGGTCTCGTCCAGCTTCTGCCGCAGGGCCACGTTGGGGTCGGCCAGGCCCATCTTCTGGGCCAGCAGCACGGCGGCCGCCGCGCCCTTGTCGTCGTCCTTGACGGGCAGGGTGAAGGAGAGCTGCACCTTGCCGTCGTTCATGGTGTCGCCATAGGGTTTCAGCCGGGTCAGGTCCAGAGTGGTGTCCAGGTCTTTGTCACGAATCTGATACAGTCCGGAACTCATTTGCCGGCACCCCCTTTCATCATGGGCTCAAGGAAGGGGTTGAAGTACCCGGCGGCCTTCTGCACCACGCCGTCCAGGCCCTTGCCGCCGTCTCTGGGACGCTTGATGTCGGCAAAGATGCCCCGCTCCAGGGTCTCGAAAATGCCCAGCTGCTCGATCTGGCCCAGCAGGTCGGTGGCCTTGTGGAGCACGTCGGCCGCCCGGGTCTGCATGATGCCGCCTTCCTTAAATACAATCTCGCTGCCCAGGTCCTGCATGGTGCGGAAGATGTACTGGGCGTTCTGGATGGCTAGGAACCGGTCGGACAGGAAGGGAGTGTGGATGGCCTCGGTCATCATGCCCAGCAGGTGGATCTTCTGATGGGTGAGGATGGTGACCATGTTGAACAGGGCGTCCTGCACATGGCCCCGGAAGATGTTGCCCGTCATGAACTTGGTGGGGGGCATATACTTCAGGGGGGCGTTGGGGAAGATCTCACGGGCCATTTCGGCCTGGGCCAGCTCGTACAGGAAGCCGTTCTCCACGTCGGGGTCGATCTCGAAGGCGTGACCCAGACCCATCTGCTCCTCAGGCAGGCCGGCCCGGAGAGCGAAGGCCTCGTTGAGGAACTGGGAGGCCAGCACGGTGTGGGCCTCCTCCACAGCGTCGGCGGTGGTGAGGTAGTTGTCCTCGCCGGTGTTGATGACCACCCCGGCGTAGGCGTTGATGGCCCGGGAGAAGGACTGGTCCACCAGGGTGCGCTGCATGTTGATATCCCGAAAGAGGATGCCGTACAGGGCGTCGTTGAGCATCACGTCCAGGCCCTCGAAGGCGCCCATGGCGGCGATCTCAGGCATACACAGGCCGGAGCAGTAGTTGCACACCCGGATGTAGCGGCCCAGCTCCTCGCCCACCTTGTCCATGGCCTCCCGCATGAGGCGGAAGTTCTCTTGGGTGGCGTAGGTGCCGCCGAAACCCTCGGTGGTGGCGCCGTAGGGCACATAGTCCAGCAGGGACTGGCCGGTGGTGCGGATGACGGCGATGACGTCGGCGCCCTGGCGGGCGGCGGCGGTGGCCTGCACCACGTCCTCATAGATGTTGCCGGTGGCCACGATCAGGTAGATCCAGGGGCCGTCCTTCTCGCCGCCGTGGGCGGCGATGAAGTCCTCCCGGCGCTTCCGGCGAGCCCGGATCTTGGCCAGAGATGCCTCCACAATGGGGTCCAGGGCGGCGTGGATGTCGCCCTCGCCGTGGACGGGCAGGGTGGTCAGATCCAACTCGTCCTTGGCCACCGCCTCGGCGATGGCCTGGGGGTCCTTCCCGGTCTCCACCATGGCGTTGCCGATCCAGAAGGCGGCGCCCTGGGGCAGGGCGCCCTTGTCCATCAGGTGCTCCACCACCACGTTGGGCAGGGGCACGTCGGCGGCGTCCACCCCGTCAATGCCCAGCAGGCGGCAGATGGTGCGCTCCACGGCCACGGTAGTGCAGCCGTCGATGAAACGCTGGGTGTCGTCAGCCACCCGGGAGGCGTGAGCCCGGGCCTGCTCCACCAGCTTAAAATCAAGATTCAGCTTGGACTCCAACATGAATCACTTCCATTCTTTGTCAGTTCAAAACCAGGGGGCAGCGGACCGTCCCCGGAGAGGCGGTCCGCTGGCAATGCCCTCTTACTCCTCGTGGTGGGAGCGCTTATGCCGCTCCAGACCGGCGGGCTCCATGGACAGCTGCTGGCCCCGCTCCAGGCCGGCCACGCCCATGAGCTCCTTTTTCTTCTTGCCGGTGCAGTAGTCGCACTGGCAGTCGGTGTAGTGGTCGGGCTCGGTATAGGTGGTGATAACGCCCTCGTAGTTGCGGAGGATGACCTTCTTGGGGCTCTGGGAGATGACGTACTGGGGCATAACGGGGGTCTTGCCGCCGCCGCCGGGGGCGTCCACCACGAAGGTGGGTACGCAGAAGCCGGAGGTGTGGCCCCGCAGGCCCTCGATGATCTCGATGCCCTTGCTGACGGGGGTACGGAAGTGCTCCAGGCCCATGGACAGGTCGCACTGATAGATGTAGTAGGGGCGCACCCGGATCTTGACCAGCTCATTGACCAGCTTCTTCATGGTGTAGACGCAGTCATTGATGCCGGCCAGCAGCACGGACTGGTTGCCCAGAGGCACGCCGGCGTCGGCCAGACGGGCACAGGCGGCGGCGGACTCGGGGGTAATCTCGTTGGGGTGGTTGAAGTGGGTGTTCAGCCAGATGGGGTGATACTTCTTCAGCATGTTGCACAGCTCGGGGGTAATGCGCTGGGGCAGCACCACCGGGGTGCGGGAGCCGATGCGGACGATCTCCACATGGGGGATCTCCCGCAGCTTGGCGATGATGTACTCCAGCCGCTCGTCGCTGACCAGCAGGGCGTCGCCGCCGGAGAGCAGCACGTCACGGACCTGGGGGGTGTTGCGGATGTACTCGATGGCCTGGTCCACCTGGTCCACCGGCAGGCCGGCGTCGTGCTGGCCGGCGAAGCGGCGGCGGGTGCAGTGGCGGCAGTACATGGAGCACTGGTCGGTGATGAGCAGCAGGCAGCGGTCGGGATAGCGGTGGGTCAGACCGGGCGCCGGGGAGTCCTCGTCCTCATGCAGGGGGTCCAGCAGATCGGCGGGGGACTGATAGAGCTCCTTGGCGGTGGGGATGGCCTGGAGGCGGACGGGGTCATGGGGATCGCCGGGCTGGATCAGGGACAGGTAATAGGGGGTGATGGCCATGCGCAGGGTGCCCAGGCAGGCCTTGACGCCCTCCTCCTCTTCGGGGGTGAGCTCCACATACTTTTTCAGGTCTTCCAGGGTCTCGATGCGGTTTTTGACTTGCCAGTGCCAATCATTCCACTGCTCGTCAGTTACATCGGGAAAGAGGATCTTACGGCGGGACTCTGCCATAACTGGTCATCCTTTCTGAATCAGTGTGGGGATGCGAGCTCCGCAGCCGGCTGCCCGGGCCCATGGGCAAGGGCGAAGAAAGGGTTGGGGAGGAGGAGTTCTCCGCCAAGGCCCCGGCGTGGACACGCCGCTACGGGAAAGTCACATCAGATATCGTTTGCCCGCTGAGCGGGGAAACCGCAAGGGTAAGTTACAGGTACTTCTTCTCAAACTCGGCCTTCAGCTGGGGATTTTCCGCCCCACGCAATGTTCCATTGCGTGGGGACCCCGGAATTTGACATCCTCGGGGCAAGTGAATTGCCCCTGTGGCAAGGTTTTGCTGCGCAAAACGCTTGGACGCGCCAAAGGGCGCGGCCGGCAGAAGCCGGCGGCTGAGCGAATTGGCTTTTCAGGTCGCCTTACAGGTACTTCTTCTCAAAATAGGCCTTCAGCTGGGGATTCTCTCTCAGCTCGGACAGGGTGATCTCGGCGTGGTCCTTGGTGTAGCCGTTGCCGATTACCATGGTGACGTCCTTGCCGCAGCCCTCGGCGCCCAGGGCGGCCTTGGCGAAATCGGTGGCCATGGAGAAGCAGTACACGGTGCCGTTGTCCCGGACGGGGAGGATGGCGCTCATCTCGCAGGCGGGGACGTTGACGATGAGGATGGAGATGTCATACTCCTTGCCGCCGTTGACCGCCAGGGATTTGTCCAGCACCTCCACCGGGTTGGTGGCGGAGCCCACGATGGCGTGGTGGCAGAGGTTCATGCTCTTCAAGAGGTCGGCGTCCTCCTGGCAGATGACCAGGGCCACCACGTTGCCGGTGGGGCCTACCCGCTTCATGGCCTCGTAGCAGCACATCATGCCGCCCTTGCCCGCACCGCCCAGGATAAGGACGGAGTCACCGGGACGGACCAGCTTGGCGGTCTGGGCGGGGGCGCCGGCCACGTCCAGGGCGGCCAGGGCCAGCTCCTCGCTCATGTCCTCGGGCAGCTTGGCGTACAGGCCGGACTCAAAGAGGATGGCCTGGGCCTCCACATCCACCCGGTCGATCTCGGGGTGGATGGCTTTGATCTTGTTGATCTTCAGGGGGGTGAGGGACAGGGAGACCAGGGAGGCGATCTTGTCGCCCACCTTCAGGTCGATCTTGCCCGCCAGATCCTCACCGATCTCCCGGACGGTGCCGATGAACATGCCGCCGGAGCCGGTGACCGGGTTCTGCATCTTGCCGCGCTCGGCCACGATGTCCAGGATCATCTGCTCCGTCTTCGCCAGGTCCTTGCCGCAGGCCTCATAGATCTGAGTAAAGGAAGCGGAGTCGATGTTCAGGGCGGACACGTCGCACAGGATCTCGTTGGAGTAG
>CASEOA010000018.1 GCA_949289455.1 uncultured Eubacteriales bacterium | reverse complement strand
GGCATGTACTAAGAAAAACGCATCAAGGCCCCCGGAACATGGTTCCGGGGGCCTTCTTGTCGTCTGCCGGGACATATGATGAAATCGTCTGGTTGTCCATAAAATTTCAAGATTATCGCAGGCCGTTTTCCGGCAGCTGTATGCCGTTTTCATGGAGAAACGGGTTTCTTCCCCGCGAACCTTCAAATAGCCCCGCAGAACGCCGCACAGGGCCTTACAGAATGAAGGAAATCACAGCTTCTTGCGATTTGCCATGATCCAACACGCCTGATCCTCGCTTGTTTGAGGAATCAGGCGTGTTTGTCCTGATGATCAAGGGGCTAAAAAAGAATAGAAAAAACCCGCAACCCATTGTGTTTCAATGGATTGCGGTTTTTTTGGTCCGAGTGACTGGATTCGAACCAGCGGCCTCTTGAACCCCATTCAAGCGCGATACCAAACTTCGCCACACCCGGAAGTCGCCGCCTGTTTCAGACGGCTTGATTATATTACCACAGACCTCTGCGGAATGCAAGTGTTTTTTTAAATTTTTTAGATTTTTTTCGGGAGCTCAAACCCAGCTGTCCTCCAGCTCATGGCGGCGCTTCCGGGTCATGAGGTCCACGATGACCTGCCGGGGGTCCTTGCCGTTGTAAAGCACCTGATAGGCCGCCTCGGTAATGGGCATCTCCACGCCGGCCTTCTGGGCCAGGGCGCGGGCGGTGGCTGCGGCGTAGTAGCCCTCCACCACCGCGCCAATCTCCTTCACCGCCTGGTCGGTGGGGGTGCCCTTTCCGATCAGGATGCCGCAGCGGCGGTTACGGGAGTGCATGGAGGTACAGGTGACGATCAGGTCGCCCACGCCGGACAGGCCGGCAAAGGTCTCCTGACGGCCTCCCAGAGCCACGCCCAGCCGGGCAATCTCGGTGAGGCCCCGGGTCATTAGGGCGGCCTTGGTGTTGTCGCCAAAGCCCATGCCGTCGCTGATACCGGCGCACAGGGCGATGACGTTCTTCAGGGCGGCGCCCAGCTCCACGCCTACCACGTCGTCGGAGGCATACACCCGGAAGCGCTCGTTCATGAACAGATCCTGCACCAGCTCGGCGGCGGAGCGGTCCTTGGAGGCCGACACTACCACGGTGGGCACATGGCGGCCCACCTCCTCGGCATGGGAGGGCCCGGACAGGGCCACGATGGGGAAGCTGTCGCCCACCTCCTGGGCGATGGCCTCGGTGAGGGTGAGGGAAGTATCCTTCTCAATGCCCTTGGACACCGAGATGAGCACGGTGCCCGGCTCCAGCCGGGGCGCCACGGCCCGGGCGGTGCCCCGGACGGCAAAGGAGGGCGTGGCCAGCACCACGGCCCCGCAGCCCTGGACGCAGCCCAGGTCGGCGGTGAGCTTCAGCTCCTGGGGGAGAGGCACCCCTTTCAGCAGGGGATTCTCCCGCTGCGCCGCCAGCACAGCAGACTCCTCCTGGGTGTAGGACCACAGGGTCACGTCGTGACCGTTATCCAGCAGTACCAGGGCCAGAGCCGTGCCCCAGCCGCCGCTGCCCAGCACAGAGATTTTCATGTCGTTGTACCCCCGTTCATTTTATGGTGCAGGCTGAATTTGGATTCGGTGCCCTTCAGGATGCGCATCAGGTTGCCCCGGTGCTTCCACACCACCAGGGCGCCAACGATGAGGCCAAGCAGGAAGATGAGCAGGTCCTGGTATACGAACCAGGTGGCCACCGGGAAGGAGGCCCCCGCCCAAATGGAGCCCAGGGAGACCCACTTGGTCAGGACGGCCAGGATGAGAAATCCGCCCCACACCACCAGGGCGATGCGCCAGTCCATCATGATGGCGATGGTGCCGCCGGACAGGATGCCCTTGCCCCCCTTGAAGTGGAACATGCAGGGGAACATGTGGCCCAGCAGGCAGAACATGCCCGCCCAGTACTTGGCCAGGACGAGGAGCATGGGGTCATTGGACACCATATTCCGGACTATGGCCACGCCCACCAGGATGGCCACAATGGCCTTGATGACGTCGGTGAGGATGACCACCAGGGTCAGGGGGCCGCCAAAGGTGCGGTAAAAGTTGGTCAGGCCCGCGTTGCCGCTGCCGTGGGTGCGCACGTCGTCCCGCAGGATATACTTGGAGACGATAACCGCCCCGTTGAAGCAACCGCAGAAATAGGCGATGACCGCCACCAGAAGGATGGGCAGCACCCCGATCTGGGGCAGCATCCCCAGGGTGCCGGGACTGGCGAGCAGGACACCCGCCGCGTTGGTCAAATCTAACATGTCAATTCTCCTTATCGCTCTTCTGCCGGATGGTCAGACGCACAGGCGTCCCCTCCAGACCAAAGGTGGAACGGATCTGGTTTTCCAGGTAACGCTGGTAAGAGAAATGAAACAGCTTGGCGTCGTTGCAGAAACAGACGAAGTGGGGGGGCTTGATGCCAATCTGGGTCATATAGTAGATCTTCAGCCGCCGGCCCTTGTCGGTGGGGGGCTGGACCCGGGCGGTGGCGTCGGCCAGCACCGAGTTGAGCATCCCGGTGGTGATGCGCAGGGAGGCCTGGTCATTGACGTAGTTGATGAGGTCGAAGAGCCGGTCCACCCGCTGGCCCGTCAGGGCGGAGATGAACACGATGGGGGCGTAGGTCATATAGGCCAGGTCCCGGCGCACGTCCTGGCGCATCCTGTCCATGGTCTTGTCGTCCTTCTCGATGGCGTCCCACTTGTTCACCACGATGATGCAGGCCTTGCCCGCCTCATGGGCCAGACCGGCCACCTTGGTGTCCTGCTCGGTGACTCCCTCATTGGCGTCAATCATGATGAGGCACACGTCGGCCCGCTCAATGGCCATGGTGGCCCGGAGGACGGAGAACTTCTCAATGGGGTCGTCCACCTTGGACTTCTTTCGCATCCCGGCGGTGTCGATCAGCAGATACTTGCCCTTCTGGTTCTCGAAGTAGCTGTCCACCGCGTCCCGGGTGGTGCCCGCCATGTCACTGACAATCACCCGCTTTTCCCCCAGAATCTTGTTCACCAGGGAGGACTTGCCCACATTGGGCTTGCCGATGATGGCCACCTTGATGACGTCGTCCTCCTCCTCTTCCTCCTCCTCGGGGGGGAAGTATTTGAAGCACTCGTCCAGCAGATCGCCGGTGCCGTGGCCGTGGACGGCGGAGACGGCGATGGGATCGCCCAGGCCCAGGTTGTAGAACTCGTAAATGTCCGGGTTGGTCTGGCCCACCTGGTCCATCTTGTTCACCGCCAGCACCACCGGCTTGCCGGAGCGCAGCAGCATGTTGGCCACCTCCTGGTCGGAGGCGGTCATGCCCGTCTTGATGTCGCACAGGAAGATGATGACGGTGGCGTTCTGGATGGCGATCTCCGCCTGCTGGCGCATGAAGGCCAAAATCTCGCTGTCGGTGCCCGGTTCGATGCCGCCGGTGTCCACCAGGTCGAACTTGCGGCCCAGCCACTCGGCCTCGGCGTACAGCCGGTCCCGGGTGACCCCAGGGGTGTCCTCCACAATGGACAGCCGCTGCCCCACCAGCTTATTGAACAGCATGGACTTACCCACGTTGGGCCGGCCCACGATGGCGATTAACGGTTTCATTGGTTCACTCCATTTCTGTCCTTACGGGTTGTAGCGATAGTATTCCGCCTCCGGCGGCAGGACGGGGCACTGGGTGTCAATTTCCCGGCCCAGCATGGCGTCCACCAGGTCAAAGCCGCTGTCGGCGGGTACGATGGTCACCGGCACCCCCAGGGCCTCCTCCAGCTGCTCCACGGTGACGTCGTCCAGGAACACCCGTTCCCCCGCCCGGAGCATATTGTCCGGCAGGAGCAGCCGGGCTCCCAGGTCTTTGCCCTTCAGCTGGTCCAGCAGGTCTCCGCCGGTGATGAGCCCGGAGACCGTGATGGTTTCCCCGAAAAACCGGTTGCGGATGGGATAGACCATTCCTCTTATATTACCACATTTTCCCCGGGCGCTGTCAATGATTTCCGCTAAAAAGGGGGCGGCGGACAGGCCGGTGGCGATGGAAAAGGGGGACGGAGTCTCGTCTCCCTCCACGTCCTCCAGAGCCATTTCGGCCTGGCTGGTCAGCAGGCGCAGCATCCCCACCCCGTTTTCCAACTGGGTCATGTCCTCAAAGTAGGACTTCTCCGGCAGGGGGCGGCCGGCCAGCAGGTAAAACTCGTCGGAGCACCAGGCCAGATGGGTGCCCTTTTCCCGGAAGAAGGCGGCGGCAAAGCCCTCCACCTGCTCCAGGACGGCAGCGGCCTGGGCCCCGGTGTAGGGCTGGATGGGGCACAGGCCCTCCCGGAACCGGGTGACCCCCACCGGCACCACGGCGATGCTGTTTACCGCCGGGTAGAGGGCGGACAGCTCTGCCAGGGTGCGGTCCAGAGCGGGGCCGTCGTTCACCCCGGGACAGGCTACGATCTGGCAATTCATTTCAATGCCCGCCTGGGCAAACCGGGTCATGATGTCCAGACACTCCCCGGCCCGGGGGTTTTTCAGCATGGCGGTGCGCAGAGCGGGGTCGGTGGCGTGGACGGAGATATTGATGGGGCTGATGCGCAGATCCATGACCCGCTGGATTTCCCGCTGGGACAGGTTGGTGAGGGTGATATAGTTGCCCATCAGGAAGGACAGCCGGGCGTCGTCGTCTTTGAAATACAGGGTCTTCCGCATTCCGGGGGGCATCTGATCCACAAAGCAGAAGATGCACTGGTTGGCGCAGGAGCGGGCCCGGTCCATGAGGTAGGTCTCAAAGTTCAGGCCCAGGTCGGCCCCCTCCTCCTTGCGTACCCGGACGGTGCGGCTGCCGCCGTCGGGGGTGGTGAGGGTGAGCTCCAGCCGGGGGTCGTAGGCATAGAACTTGTAGTCCAGCACGTCCACCACCGGGTGGCCGTTGATGTGGGTGAGGGTCTCCCCGGGGCGCAGACCGGCCCGGTCCGCCGGGCTGCGGGGATCGACAGATGCGATTTTGGTCAGGCTCATGGGTCAGGCTCCTTTGACGGGAATGAGCGGGCCGATTGGGCATCGGCCCCTGCGATGGGATAAAACGGCGGGCCGATTGGGCATCGGCCCCTACGGGAATATACGTTATTCTATCCCATTTCCGGGCAAAAAGAAAGAGGGGCTTCACTCCCCTCGTTCTTTTCGGCTATTTACTTCGCCTCAGCGGTCTCCACCTTGCCGAACTCATGGCCGTTATAGCTCATGCAGCTCTTGCACATCCGGTGGGGCAGGCGGAACGCACCGCACTTGGGGCAGGTGGTGACGCCGGGAGTCTCCAGCTTCCAAACGGAGCTGCGGCGCTTATTCCGGCGCTGCTTGGACACTTTACTCTTAGGGACTGCCATCTATGACACCTCCTTAGGTTCATGCCCTGGCCGGGCAAACTTACTCATCTTTATCCAACAGCTGCGCGAGAGCAGCCAAACGTGGATCAATCTCTTTCCTGCATCCGCAGGGGCCCTGGTTCAGGTCGGCGCCGCAGGTGGGGCACAGGCCCTTGCAGTCCTCCGAGCACACGTGCTTGGAGTCCATGGACAACACCAGGGCGGTGGTGAACAGTTCGTCCAGGTCCAGACAGCCGTCCTCCAGGAGCACGATCTCGTCGTTCTCCTCATCTTCCAGGGTTTCGGCCAGCAGGGTGCTGACCGGCAGGTCCAGGGGCTGGGTAAAGGGCTTGAGACAGCGGTCGCACACCAGTTCCAGGGTGGAGACCGCGCTGCCCTCCAGCAGCAGGGCGCCTGCCATATTGCGTACCGTCCCCTGGATGGTCACAGGGTGGGCAAAGGGCCGCTCCCCGTAAAAATCCAGCTGGGTCAGATCCAGCTGGGACTGAAAGGGCAGGGACGCGCCCGGCACATGAAGTATCTCCTTCAGATTTAAGCGCATGATACCCTCCTCATAATGGTACGCAGAATATTATAGCGAATGGTCAATCCATTGTCAAACCTTTTTTTTAACTTTTTTATGCCATTTTTCCGCCGGGGCTCAGGCCGGGGTTGCGCCGGGACCGGGGGGCGGGTATAATGGAAAAACAGAACACAAAATCGCCCCACAGGCGGCTTGGAGGTCACAATGCGGGAATTTACCATAGGAAAAAACGACGCCGGGCAGCGGCTGGACCGGTGGCTGGGCAAGACCCTGCCCCTGCTCCCGGCCCCACTGGCCCAGAAGTATATCCGCCTCAAGCGGGTGAAGGTCAACGGCAAGGGCTCCCAGCGGGACGTGCGGCTCCAGGTGGGGGACCTGCTGCAATTATACATCAACGACGAGTTTTTTGACCAGCCCCGGGAGGACAACGCCTTTCTGGCGGTGTTCAGGCCCAAGCTGGACATCGTGTATGAGGACGAAAACCTGATGCTCCTCAACAAGCGGCCCGGCCTGCTCTGTCACGCCGACGAGCACGAGAAGGTGAACACCCTCATCACCCACATCCAGGCCTACCTCTATCAGAAAAAGGAGTGGAACCCCAGGGACGAGCACTCCTTTACCCCCGCCCTGTGCAACCGTATTGACCGCAACACCGGGGGCATCGTCATGGCGGCCAAGAACGCAGAGACCCTGCGCATTCTTAACCAGAAGATCCGAGACCGGGAGATCGCCAAGTTCTATCTGGCCATCGTCCACGGCAGGATAACCCCGCCTCAGGGCAAGCTGGAGGGCTTTCTGCTCAAGGATGAGGACAGAGCCCAGGTGAAGGTGTTCTCCCATCCGGTGCCTGGGGGGAAGAGTGCCGCTACCTTATATAAAACCTTGAAGGTCAACCGGGGCCTGTCCCTGGTGGAGTGCCAGCTGCTTACCGGGCGCACCCACCAGATCCGGGCCCAGTTTGCCGCCGCCGGCCACCCCCTGCTGGGAGACGGCAAGTACGGCCGGGAGCGGGACAACAAGCAGTACGGCCGCTCCTTCCAGGCCCTGTACTCCTACAAGCTGACCTTTACCTTCCCCACCGAAGCGGGACTCCTGGAGTACCTGCGGGGCAGGGTGTTCACGGTGGAGGATGTGGACTTTGTGGCGGAATATTTCCCGGAATGTAAGAGGATTGTTCCGGGGAGACAGGTGTGATACAATAGGGCGAACCTGAGAAAGGAGCCGGATATGCTGAGCAATCTGACCAATCTGAACCCGGAGGAGGCGGAGGAGACCATCCAGACCGTCAAGGGTTTTTTTAGCGATCTGAATTTGGAAAAGATCATCACCATCGTGGTGCTCTTCGCCGCCTGCATGGTGGCCATGAAGGTGATCCTCCGCCTGGTGGACAAGACCTTTCAGAAAATGGAGATGGAAAAGGGGCTGCGTACCTTTATCCACGCGGCCTTACGGGTGATCCTGTGGCTCATCACCATCTGCATTGTGCTGGACTATGTGGGGGTACCCATGACCAGCCTGGTGGCGGTACTCAGCGTGCTGGGCCTGGCGGTCTCCCTGGCCATCCAGGGTACCCTGTCCAATCTGGCGGGGGGCATCCAGGTGCTGGTGTCCCAGCCCTTCAAGGCGGGAGACTATGTGGAGGCCGGCGGCGTGGGCGGTACGGTGGTGGAGGTGGGTCTGGCCTACACCAAGCTGGCCACGGTGGACAACAAGGTGATCTCGGTGCCCAACGGCCAGATTTCCACAGAGAAGATCATCAATTACTCTACCGCAGACCGGCGGCGGGTGGAACTGACCTTTGACGCCGACTACATCCACCCCCTGGAGCAGGTGGTGGCTTGTATCCGGCGGGTGGTGGAGGCCCACCCCAAGGTGCTGGACCAGCCAGCGGCGCCCTTTGTCCGGGCCTCCGCCTACAAGGACAGCAGCATTGAGTATACGGTGCGGGTGTGGTGCGCCACAGCGGATTACTGGGACGTATATTACGACCTGGTGGAGCAGGTCAAGCACGCCTTTGACCAGGAGGGCATCCAGATCCCCTTCGGGCGGCTGGACGTCCACATCATCGACCCGAACTGACGATACGGGGCGCTCGGCTGAGCGCCCCGTATCGGGCAATGGCGGCCTATTCCGGCATGGCCAGGCCGTGGATGAAGCCCCCCAGCTGGGGGGAGAGTACGTCGCCGCCGATGACGGTGTTCTTGTACACCAGCAGCCCGGCCTGGATGCCGGTCTCTCCGGTGGGGTAGTTGGTGACGGTATAGGTGTACCGCTTCACCCGCTTGCCCTGATATTTGGTCAGGTCGAAGCCCTGGGCGGACTGGAGCTCCAGGTACTGGGCATAGCTCTCGTCGAAGGCCTCGGGGATGAGCAGCTCCTCCACGGCGGCGGGTTCGGGAGAGACCTGCCAGCCGTAGCCCTCCAGGTAGGCCACCCGGTCCTCATTGGTCTTGACCTGGGGGGCGGACGCCCCGCCGGTGGCCGCGGCCTCCCGGGCTGCCAGGCCGGAGGAGAACAGCAGCAGCCCGCATACCACCGCTGCCGCGGCAGCCACGGCCAGAATGGGCCCCTTGCGGAGCCTGGCGGTAACAATGAACACAGCGCAACGCCCCTTTCCCATGTGCAGGTAGTTCAGCCTATGCGGCGGGAGGGCGGGATATGACGGAAGAGAGGGACAGAATGGAGCGACTGGACAAAATTCTGGCCAATACGGGCCGATGGTCCCGGAAGGAGGCCCGGGAGCTGATCCGGGCGGGCCGGGTGACGGTGGACGGGGCGGTGGCCCGGGCTCACGACGGGAAATACGACACCGCCGCCCGGTTTCAGGTGGACGGCCAGCCCATCTCCGGGGACCCTATGGTGTATATCATGCTCCACAAGCCCGCCGGGCTGGTGTCGGCCACCGAGGACCCCCGGCAGCCCACGGTGCTCACCCTGCTGCCGGAGCACCTGCGGCGGGTGGGCCTCTTTCCCGCCGGGCGGCTGGACAAGGACACCGAGGGCCTGCTGCTGCTCACCAACGACGGGCCCCTGGCCCACCGGCTGCTCTCCCCCCGCCGCCATGTGGACAAGACCTACTTTGTCCGGGTGGATGGGGCCCTGGACGGGGCGGACGCGGCCGCCTTTGCCGCCGGCATGACCCTGGGGGACGGCTTGGTATGTATGCCCGCCGGGCTGGAGCTTTTGGAGCGTCCGGATGAGGCCGTCGTCACCCTGCGGGAGGGCAAGTACCACCAGATCAAGCGGATGCTGGCCGCCCGGGGCAAACCGGTGGTCTACCTCAAGCGGCTGACCATGGGGAGCCTCTCTCTGGACCCCGGCCTGGCCCGGGGCGCATGGCGCTATCTCACCCCGGAGGAGCTGGCGGAGCTGCGTTCCGGCGGGGCTGACGGGTGAGCTCACCAGGCAGTTTAAGAGGCTTTTAGTCAATTTCACCAAAAAACTTTCAAAATGCTATTGAAAAGAGCAAAAAAAACCGGTATAATAGGTGCTGTTGAATCTGATGCTTTTCCAATATCTGTTTTGCGGGCAAAAGAGATATGTTTGACCGGCCTGAGGGCGGAACGGAAAGGGATGGTCCGGGTCCATAAAATGGGACCGCGCCCTGTCCGGGCCCCGCAGGGCATCTACGATTAAGGAGGCTGACACCATGTCCAGCAGAATTTTTCAAAGCGTTGTCTTGCAGATGAAAGACAGCACCGAACGGGCCATTGGCGTGATCGATTCTGAGGGCACGGTGGTGGCCTGTAATGAGCTCAGCTGCATTGGCGAGCACTGGCCCAACGCGGTGGAGGCGGTGAATCGGGGCGAAGGGGACACCGTCCGCTTCGAGGGGCGCACCTTCAAGGCCCTGGTGGGCTGGGGCTCCCAGTTCGACTATGCCGTCTTTGCCAAAGGAGAGGATATGGAGGCCCATATGGTGTGCTCCATGGCGGCGGTGGCCCTCAACGGCGCCAAGACCTATTATGAGGAGAAGCACGACAAGACCACCTTCGTCAAGAACATCATCTCGGACAACATCCTGCTGGGCGACATCTACGTCCGGGCCAAGGAGCTCCACTTCATCTCCGAGGCCCCCCGGGCGGTGTTCCTCATCCGGCAGGTGGAGACCACCGACCCCGCCCTCATCGACGTGGTCCACGCTCTCTTCCCCGACAAGCAGGTGGACTTCGTCCTCTCCATCAGCGAGACCGACGTGGCCCTCATCAAGCAGCTCAGCGAGGGGGCGGAGACCCGGGACCTGTACAAGATCGCCAAGCAGATCGAGGACAAGATCACTGAAGAGCTCCACATCCGGGTGGTCATCGGCATCGGCACCATCGTGGGCCACATCCGGGAGCTGGCCCGGGCCTACAAGGAGGCCGGCATCGCCATCGACGTGGGCCGGGTGTTCGACACCGAGAAGAGCATCATCAACTACGAGAACCTGGGCATCGGACGGCTGATCTATCAGCTGCCCACCACCCTGTGCGAGATGTTCCTCCAGGAGGTATTCAAAAAGAATCCCATTGACGCCCTGGACCAGGAAACCCTCTTTACCATCAACAAATTCTTTGAGAACAACCTGAACGTGTCCGAGACCGCCCGAAAACTCTTTGTCCACCGGAACACCCTGGTGTACCGGTTGGAGAAAATCAAAAAGCTCACCGGTCTGGACCTGCGGGAATTTGACGACGCCATCACCTTCAAGGTGGCCCTGATGGTAAAGAAATACCTCATCTCCCGGGGGATCGACAACTGAACATAGAATGCGAGCCGCAGAGGACGCCCGGAAAGACGTCTTCTGCGGCGCGTGAGCTTGTTTGGAATTTTACACAAAGAGGTACATAGCGTGATTCGTCTTATCGACATTGAAAAGTCCTACGACAACGGGACCAAGGCCCTGAAAGGGGTCAACATGCGGATAGACGACGGAGAGTTCGTCTTTCTGGTGGGGCCGTCCGGCTCGGGCAAATCCACCATCCTCAAGCTGATCACCGCCGAGATCGCCCCCAGCGGCGGCCGGCTCATGGTCAACGGCTACAATCTCAACAACATCACCCCCCGGCAGGTGCCCTATATGCGCCGCACCCTGGGAGTGGTGTTCCAGGACTTCCGCCTGATCGAGAAAAAGACGGTGGAGGACAACCTGATCTTCGCCATGCAGGCGGTGGGGGCCTCCTCCAAGGAGATCAAAAAACGGGTGGCCTATGTGCTGGATCTGGTGGGCCTGCTGGAGAAAAGCCATCAGCGCCCCGACCAGCTCTCCGGCGGCGAGCAGCAGCGGGTGGCTATCGCCCGAGCCCTGGCCAAAAACCCCAAACTTCTGCTGTGCGATGAGCCCACCGGGGCCCTGGACTATATCACAGGCAAG
>CASEOA010000017.1 GCA_949289455.1 uncultured Eubacteriales bacterium | reverse complement strand
GGTGTGGGCCGCGGTATCGCTTACCTTGCTGTCCCCGGGGCGGGGTGTGTGGCGGGCGGGGGTGGGGGTGGGGGTTGGCGGGGGTGGGGGGTTTCCCGGGGGGGTGGGCGTGGGGTCGGGCGTTGGGTCGGGCGTGGGGTCGGGCGTGGGCAATTCCCGGTAGATCAGCACGCCCTTATCCTCCAGCACACCGTACAGGGTAGTATCCGCCCCCACCACCATGGTGTTGAGCAGTCCATAGGACAGGAGGGCCATATCCTTGCGCAGGAAGGTGTCCACTCGGTCATAGTCCCTTCCCTCCAGCAGGTCGGCCTGGGCGGCGGTGGTGTAAGGGTCACGCCAGTCCACCCAGTCATAGCCCATTCCCCGCAGCATCAGCGTCAGATATTCCCCCTGGGAGATGTAGTTCTTGAAACCGAAAGAGGTAGCGGACACCCCGTTGCTGATGCCCATGGCGTAGGCGTAGCCCACATAGGGGTCCCCCCAGCTGTCCACATCGGTAAAGGGGTGGCTGTAGCCGCCGCTGAGGGCTGCTTCCCGGCCGCCGGTCAGGCGAACCACCATAGTGATGGCCTCACCCCGGGTCATGGGGCGCTCCAGGCTGAAGTCTATCGTGCCGTCGGCCAGGGTGCCGGTACCGTCCAGCAGGCCATAATTGTACAGCAGTACGGCACATTCCCGGGCGTTCCGGTCATAATCCCCGGAAATAGCCCCGGCAGACATGTTCCCCGCCAGCAGGCCCAAAACCAACAACATCGTCAGGATCCGCTTTTTCATGCTGCTCCCTCCTTCATAAACTGAAACGGGGGCAGCCGGAAGGCCGCCCCCGTTCCATCATATCATTTCAGCCGCGCTTGCACAAGGCTTTTCGTTCTGAACGCTCTTACAGGCTGGCCTCCAGCTTGGCCCGGATGGCCTTCAGGAAGTCCAGGGAGTTGACCCCCTGGGCCGGGGTCTCCCCCTCCCACAGGCCCACCAGGTCCTTGGTCATAACGCCGCCCTCGATGGTGGCGATGGTGGCGGCCTCCAGCTTGTCGGCAAAATCCGCCAGGGCGGCGATGCCGTCCAGCTCCCCCCGCTTGCGCAGGGCGCCGGTCCAGGCAAAGAGGGTGGCCACCGGGTTGGTGGAGGTCTCCTCCCCCTTCAGGTACTTGTAGTAGTGGCGGGTGACGGTGCCGTGGGCGGCCTCGTACTCATACTTGCCGTCGGGGCTCACCAGCACGGAGGTCATCATGGCCAGGGAGCCGAAGGCGGTGGACACCATGTCGCTCATCACGTCGCCGTCGTAGTTCTTGCAGGCCCAGATAAAGCCGCCCTGGGAGCGCACCACCCGGGCCACCGCGTCGTCGATGAGGGTGTAGAAGTACTCAATGCCCAGATTGTCGAACTTCTCCTTGTACTCAGCGTCAAAAATCTCCTGGAAAATATCCTTGAAGGTGTGGTCATATTTCTTGGAGATGGTGTCCTTGGTGGCGAACCACAGGTCCTGCTTGGTGTCGATGGCGTACTGGAAGCAGGAGCGGGCAAAGGAGGTGATGGAGCTGTCCTTGTTGTACTGGCCCTGGAGCACGCCGCCGCACTCAAAGTCATAAATGGTCTGGCGGAACTGCTCCTTACCGTCCTCGCCGGTGAACACCAGCTCGGCCTTGCCGGGGCCGGGCACCCGGTACTCGGTGGACTTGTACACATCTCC
>CASEOA010000016.1 GCA_949289455.1 uncultured Eubacteriales bacterium | reverse complement strand
GTCGTAGTTGGCCTCCTTGACCACGTCGGCGATCTCCTTGTTGGTCTTGGCGGTCACCTTGTACACCAGCTTGCAGGGCAGGTTGCCGGAGGCGTTGAGCTTGTCCGCCATCTCGGCGGCACGGGCGGCCACGGTCTCCAGCACCTCGGGACCGTACAGGAACTGACTGCCTACCACGAACCAGAATTCTTTGTTGTTCATGTTCATCTACCTCATTTCATAAAAAATAGGGCAAAAAGGCCACCCGGAGGGACGGTCTGGGGCCGGAAGAAACTTGCAGCTGGCCCAGGCCGTCGCCCCCGGGTGGCCGGCAACGCTTGGAGGAATGGGATTACTTCTTGCGGTCCTTCAGCATGGCGAACACGCTCTGGAGGACGATGAAGAAGCACAGCAGCACAGCGGTAAGGATGTTGGGCCAGGAGGAGGCCAGCTTACCGTTGGTCTTGACGATGGTGGAGATGGTGCCGTTGATGAGCACACCGAACAGGGAGCCGATGACGTTGCCCACGCCGCCGGTGAGCAGGGTGCCGCCGATGACGGCGGAGGAGATGGCGTCCATCTCCATGCCGGTGGCCTGGGACACCGAGGCGGACATGGTGTTCATGCAGTAGCAGATGCCGCCGATGGAGCACAGGAAGGAGGACAGGACGTAGGCCTTCATCTTGGTCTTTTTCACGTCCAGGCCCATCATGGCGGCGGACTGCTCGCTGCCGCCCACGGCGTACAGGGAGCGGCCGAACTTGGTGTAGCGCAGGATCAGGAAGATGGCCACCAGCACCACCAGGGCGATGACCACGCCCACACCGATGTAGGGCATGACCACCTTGCCCGCCCGGTTGACGGTGCCGCCGAAGGGCAGGTAGATGCGGAAGTTGGCCAGGTCATAGAAGAACTGGTCCACATCGGCGGTGATGGACAGCTGGTTGGTGGAGATAACGGCGGTCATGCCTCTGGCGAAGAACATGCCGGCCATGGTGACGATGAAGGGCTGGATCTCCAGATAGCCCACGCAGAAGCCCATGAACAGGCCGAACACCAGGCCGATGACCAGCACCAGGATAATCATGACGGGGGCGCTCATGTTCCACTCGCCCATGCCCTGGGCCAGCAGCATACAGTCCAGGGCCACCAGGGAGCCCACGGAAATGTCGATACCGCCGGTAAGCATGACGCAGGTCATGCCGCAGGCCACGCAGATCAGGCCGGCGTTGGTGCGGAAGAGGTTGAGGAAGGTCTGCACCGTGGTGAAGCCCTTGCTGGCGTAGGCCACGCAGCCGCCGGCATAGAGGATCACAAACAGGACGATGGTGATGATCAGCAGCACGGTGTTGCTGTTCATCTGCTTGCGCTCTTTCAGCGCGTTGGCAGGCTTACTCATACGCTGGCCACCCCCTTCTGCGCCACAGCCTTGGCGGCGGAGCGCTTTTTGAACCAGGCCTTCACCGGCGGGGCCTGAACCGCCACGATGACGATGACCACGATGGCCTTGAACACCGGGGTGACGGCGGAGGACACGCCCATGTTGTACATGGTGGTGGTAATGGCCTGAATGGTGTAGGCGCCGATGATGGAGCCGGCCAGGTTAAACTTACCGCCGCCCAGGCTGTTGCCGCCCAGGGCCACGGCCAGGATGGCGTCCAGCTCCATGTCCAGGCCGATGTTGTTGGAGTCGGCGCTGGTGATCCGGGAGGAGGCCACGATACCGGCGATGCCGGCGCACAGGCCACAGATCAGGTAGCACACGAAGATGATCTTCTTGGAGTTCAGGCCGGCGATGCGGCTGGCCTTCTTGTTGATGCCCACGGACTGGACGTACATGCCCATGGCGGTCTTTTTCAGCACCACCGAAATCACCGCCACGCAGACGGCGGCAATGATGATGGGGGTGGGGATGGGGCCCACATAGCCGCCGAACACGCCGTACTCAGGCACGCGGATGTACACGATCAGGTTGTTGCACAGCAGCAGGCCGATGGCCCGGGCGGCCGACCACAAAATCAGGGTGGCCACCATGGGTTGGATATTCAAGTAAGCCACCAGGCCGCCGTTGAAGGCGCCGCACAGGCAGCCCATCAGCAGGGCGCCAATGAGGCCCACAGCCAGAGGCATGGCGAACTCCTCGGCACTGGACACGGAGGACACGCCGAAGCCGGCCACCAGCATGCAGCAGAAGGAGGCGCACAGGCTCATGACGGAACCCACGGAGATATCGGTACCGGCGGAGGCGGAGACCACCAGGGTCATGCCGATGGCCAGGATGGCCACCTCGCTGCCGCGGTTGAGGATGTTGATCAGACGGCCGCTGAGCAGGCCGTTGGTCAGGGTAATCTCGAAAAAGTTATAGAACGCGTTCCCGGAGGCCACATCGTACACCATGTTGATGCACAGTACCAGGATCATACAGAACACTGGCAGGAACAGCCGCTTCTGGGTGAGTTTTTTCAGGTTACTCATCGTTCGCACCTCCCGCAATGGCGGCCATGACCCGCTCCTGGGTCAACTCGCCGTCCAGCTCGCCTACCTTGGCGCCGTCCCGCAGCACCGCCATGCGGTTGCAGGTACGCAGCATCTCCTCGATCTCGGAGGAGATGAACATAATGCTCTTGCCCTCGCCGGCCAGCTGGATGATGAGCTTCTGAATCTCGGTCTTGGTGCCGATGTCGATACCACGGGTGGGCTCGTCCAGGATGAGGAAACTGGGATCGGTGGCCAGCCACCGGGCCAGAATGGCCTTCTGCTGGTTGCCGCCGGAGAGCTGCTTGATGGGGGTCTCCCGGGTGGCCGTCTTGATTTGCAGCAGGTCGATGTACCGGTCGGCAATCTCCTCCTGCTTGGCCCGGGGCAGCTGCTTGAACATGCCCCGCTTGGCCTGGAGGGCCAGGATGATGTTCTCCCGGACGGACAGGTCGCCGATGATGCCCTCGGCCTTACGGTCGTCGGGCAGCAGGCCCATGCCCAGGTTCATGGCGTCGATGGGCTGGTTGATCTTGGCCTCTTTGCCGCCCACCTTCAGGGTGCCGGTCTGGGCCTTGTCGGCGCCGTAGATGGCCCGGGCCAGCTCGCTGCGGCCGGAGCCCAGCAGGCCGGTGAGGCCGATGACCTCGCCCTTGTGGATGTCCAGGTCGAAGGGCTTGATGGTACCCTTGTGGCTGAGGCCCCGGGCCTCGATCTCCAGAGGAGCCTCGGCGTCATAGGTGAAGCCTTCGGGCTTGATGGAGGCCAGGTCGTCGAAGTCCTTGCCCATCATGGCGGCCACCAGTTTCACCCGGGGCAGCTCGGCCACCGGATACTCGCCCACCAGGGTACCATTGCGCAGCACGGTGATCCGGTCGCACACGGCGTACACCTGCTCCAGGAAGTGGGTGACAAACACGATACCCACCCCGTGCTCCTTCAGCTGGAGCATCATCTTGAAGAGCTTCTCCACCTCGGTGTCGTCCAGGGAAGAGGTGGGCTCGTCCAGGATGAGGGCCTTACAATCCATGTCCACCGCCCGGGCGATGGCAATCATCTGCTGGATGGCCAGGGAGTAGTTTTCCAGGTTCTGGGTAACGTCCACCTTGATGTCCAGACGCTTCACCAGCTCGTCGGCCTTCTTGTTCATGGCCCGGCGGTCGATGGTGTGGAAGGGGGTCATAGGCTCCCGACCGATGTACAGGTTCTCCGCCACGCTCAGGTTGGGGCAGAGGTTGACCTCTTGGTACACGGTGGAGATGCCCACCTTCTGGGCGTCCTGGGTGTTGCGGTTTTTCACCGGACCGTCGATGCCGGCTACCCGGATTTCGCCGGCCTCAAAGTCGTTGATGCCGGTCAGGCACTTGATGAGGGTGGACTTACCCGCTCCGTTTTCCCCCATCAGGGCGTGAATCTCACCCCGGCGGAGGGTGAAGTCCACATTTTCCAGGGCTTTTACCCCGGGGAAGGTCATACAGATGCCCCGCGCGGTCAGAACGATGTTATCTTCCAAAACTATCACCTCGAAATCAAAAGGGAGGACCCGGGAATTACCGGGGGTCCTCCCTGGGGATGCTTGCTGCCGATTCAGTTGAGGACCGGTCTTAGTAGGGACGGGCATCCAGGACTTCCTGGGTGACGTAGATGCACTCCTGCTCCTCGCCGTTGACGGTGATGGTGGTCACGTTATCCTCGGCCACGAACCAGGACTCGGAAACGTAGATCTCCTTCTCGGGAGTCTCGCCGGCCTCCAGCTGCTGGATGATCTCAGCAACGGTGGGGGCAGCCATGGGGTTGCACTCGAAGTTGGCGTTGATCTTGCCTTCCATGACCATCTGGACATAGGGCTTGTTGGCGTCGAAGGACACCAGGATCACGTCGCCGTCCACGCCGTAGGTGACGCCAGCGTTGTCCATGGCGGTCATGGCGCCGGCGGCCTCGTTATCGTTCTGGCAGATGACCACGTTGAACTGGCCGGCATAGCTCTGGCAGTAGGACTCCATAACCTCCTGGCCGCCAGCCTCGGTGAAGTCACCGGACTGGGAGTCGAGGATGGTCCAGCCCTCGCGGTCAGCGATCTCCTTGAAGCCGTCGGTACGGCCGATGGTGGCGGAGGCGCCCACGGAGCCCTCGATGACCAGGGCGTTGATCTCGGTGATGCCCTTGTCGGCAGCATAGGCCTTCAGCCACTCGCCGCAGGCCAGACCCTCAACCTTAAAGTCGGAGCCGACCCAGGAGACGTACTTGTCGGAGTCGTCGATGGTACGGTCAATGACGATGACGGGGATGCCGGCATCCTCACACTCGGTCAGGACGGCGTCCCAGCCAGTGGCAACGATGGGGTCGATGATGATGTAGTCCACACCCTGCTGGATGAAGTTACGGACAGCCTCCAGCTGAGCGGCGGAGTCGTTGTCGCAGTCCACAAAGGACAGCTCATAGCCGTTCTCAGCGGAGAACACGTCCTGAGCGGACTTGGTGGAAGCGGTACGCCAGTCGGACTCGTGGCCCACCTGAGCGAAGCCAACGGTGATCACCTCGCCGGAAGTAGCGGGGGTGGTCTCCTCGCCGCCGGCGGGGGTGGTCTCGGTGCTGGCGGGGGGAGTGCTCTCACCGCCGGCGGGGGTCTGGGTGGTACCACCGCCGCCGCCGCAGGCGGCCAGGGAAGCGCCCATGCCCAGAGCAAGGAGCAGAGCAAGCAGTTTCTTCTTCATGCCAAATTCCTCCATTTCAAATTGTCCGGCCCCAGATGGGCCGATGGCTTGAGCCCGAAGGCTCCTTGCCTGTAAGTATATACCTTGTACAGAAAATGTCAACAAGATGTACGAACAATTTGAACTTTCTAGGTTTGCGACAATACATTTAAACTAAATCGACCAGAATAAATTCTATCTTTTTTATTGTATTTTAAATATTATTTCATAATTTACACATTCTTTGGAAAATTGTGAACTTTTTATTACAGTTAAAAGAAAAAATGTATTTAGTGATTTTGCACATTCTCCCCAATTCATCTGGATCATTTTTTGACGAGTTATGGGAGGTGCCATCATTTTCCGCAGTTTAATTCCCGCATTTTTGCCAGAATGTATAGTATGTTTCCACTATTTCCACCCCACACCCGGTTCCCGGGCCAGGCGCATCGCCAATACAATTTTGGATATTTGCTCTTGCAGGCTACATACAAATATGCTATGCTTACCTCATAGTAACGGCAGACGACCGGAGCTTTTGTCTGTTCCCGCCGCCGGCCCACTCTTTCCATACTGCGAGGTGGAGCATATGCAGCACAAATATCAGGCCGTGGCGGACAGTCTGCGGGCCGCCATTCAGAACGGCCTCTATGAGGATACCATGCTGCTGCCCACGGAGCAGGCCCTGTGCCAACAGTTCCAGGTCAGCCGCCAGACCGTCCGCCAGGCCCTGTCCCTTCTGGCCAGCGAGAAGCTCATTGAGCGCCGGCAGGGCAGCGGTTCCCACATTCTGGAACAGGGGACCCCCCGCCGGCTCACCGTGGCGGTGGTGACCACCTACATCAGCAACTATATCTTTCCCTCCATCCTCCGGGAGATCGAAACCGTGCTGGCCGCCAACAATGCCGCCCCCACCTTATTCTCCACGCAGAACCAGGTGTCCACCGAGCGGCGCATCCTCCAGTCCCTGCTGGATGGGGTGCGGCCCGACGGCATTTTGGTGGAGGGGAGCAAGACCGGCCTGCCCAACCCCAACCTGGATCTGTACCAGAGCCTGATCGACGCCGGTATCCCCCTGGTGTTCATGCACGGGGATTATAACCGGCTGCCCGGCTCCCTGTCGGTACTGGACGACAACTACGGCGGCGGCCGGCAGCTGGTGGAGTACCTCTACCGGAAAGGCCACCGGGCCATGGCCGGCATCTTCAAAAACGACGACATCCAGGGCCTCCAGCGGTACGCCGGCTACGCCGACGCCCTGCGGGACCTGGGCCTCCCACTGGAGGACCAGCAGGTCTACTGGTACAACACCGAGAGCAAGGGGGACCTGCTGGACAACGACGAGTCCTGGGCGGCGGTGGATCGGGTCATCGGCAGCTGCACCGCCGTGGTGTGCTACAACGACGAGGTGGCCTCCCGGCTCATCTCCTACCTGCTGAAAAGGGGCATCCGCATCCCCAAGGACATGGCGGTGGTCAGCTTCGACAACAGCCAGTACAGCGAGCTGTCCCCCATCGGCATTACCTCCCTGTCCCACGGGGACTACAACGTGGGACAGATGGCCGCCGAGCTGCTGATACGGCGGCTGCGGGGGGAGGAGTGCACCTCCGAGGTGGCCCCCTGGTTCCTCATTGAACGGCAGAGCAGCTGAATGTTACCCGGGGCGGCCACCGCCCCGGGTCTTGCTTTTTTCAGACAATCAATAGAAAAGGAGTCTTTCCCATGCCCGACCTTGACCAGATCCGCGCCCGCTTTGCCTCCGACCGGTTCGCCACCCAGGCCGCCGGGGCGGTGATCGACGAGGCCGCCCCCGGCCACGCCGTCTGCTCCATGGTCCTCCAGCCGGTTCACCGCAACATCAACAACGTGCCCATGGGGGGCGCCATCTTTACCCTGGCCGACTTTGCCTTTGCCGTGGCGGCCAACGGCCACAGCGACAGCATGACGGTGACCCGGCAAGTATCGGTGACCTTCCTCTCCCCCGCTCGGGGGGACACCCTCACCGCCCGGGCGGACTGCCTCAAGGCGGGGCGGACCACCTGCCTGTACCAGGTTACAGTGACCGACGAGCTGGGCACCCAGGTGGCCCACTTTGTGGTCAACGGCTATACCACACCGCCGGCAAAAAAGTAAAATATCCCCTTGACTTTAGCACTTAAAAGTGGTAGAGTGTAGCACATCAATCACAGCAACGCGATGACGGAGCCAAGTAGGCCCGGATCATCCCCTTCAGAGACCTGCCGGCCGGTGCGAGGCAGGAGGGGAGGCCGCCGCCCAATACCCTCCCGAGCGGCCCGCCCAACGGGGTGTCCCCCAGTAGGCGGCGACGGGTGCGCCCGATACCGCGCGGGGGCTCACCCGGCCCCATGAGGCCGTAACCGCGGCAAATTGAGGTGGTACCACGGGAATGTTCTCGTCCTCTGCACAGGCAGAGGACGATTTTTTTGCATTTACAGAAGTAAAGGAGAGTTACCATGGTCATAACGGAACTGTTGGAGCGCAACGCCCGGCTGTACGGCGCGGACACAGCCCTGGTGGAGATCACCCCCTCGGAGGAGCGGGACAAGGCGGTGACCTGGCGGGATTTCAGCCTGATCCAGAGCACCAATCCCAACGCCCCCTACCGCCGGGAGCTGAGCTGGCGGGACTTTGACAGCCGGGCCAACCGGTTTGCCAACCTGCTGCTGAGCCGGGGGGTGGAGCGGGGGGCCAAGGTGGGCATCCTGCTGATGAACTGCCTGGAGTGGCTGCCCATCTACTTTGGCGCTCTGAAGGCGGGCTGCCTGGCGGTGCCGCTGAACTTCCGCTACTCCACCGACGAGATCAAATACTGCCTGGAGCTGGCCGATGTGGAGGTACTGGTCTTTGGCCCCGAGTTCATCGGCCGGATGGACCCCATCGCCCGCCAGCTGCCCCAGGTCAAGATGATGTTCTTCGTGGGGCCCAACAAGCCGGATTACGCCGAGGACTGCTGCAAGCTCATGGGCTTCTGCTCCTCCAGCGCCCCGCCGGTGGCCCTGGACGAGGCCGACTACGCCGCCATCTACTTCTCCTCTGGCACCACCGGCTTCCCCAAGGCCATCCTCCACAACCACCGGGCCCTGTACTGCTCCGCCCTTACCGAGCAGCGCCACCACGGCCAGACCCGGCAGGACGTGTTCCTGTGCATCCCGCCCCTCTACCACACCGGGGCCAAGATGCACTGGTTCGGCTCCCTTGCCAGCGGAGGCAAGGCGGTGCTGCTGCGGGACGTGAAGCCCGAGTGGATTCTCCGGGCCATTACCGAGGAAAAGTGCACCATTGTCTGGCTGCTGGTGCCCTGGGCTCAGGATATTCTGGACGCCATTGACAGCGGCCGGGTGGATTTGGACCACTACTACCTGGACCAGTGGCGGCTGATGCACATCGGCGCCCAGCCGGTGCCTCCCAGCCTGATCCACCGGTGGCAGAAGATCTTCCCCCACCACCAGTACGACACCAACTACGGCCTCAGCGAGTCCATCGGCCCGGGGTGCGTCCACCTGGGGGTGGAAAACATCCGCAAGGTGGGGGCCATCGGCAAGCCGGGCTACCTGTGGGAGGCCCGCATTGTGGACGACCAGGGCAAGGACGTCACCCCCGGAGACGTGGGGGAGCTGGCGGTGAAGGGCCCCGGCGTCATGCAGTGCTACTATAAAAACCCCAAGGCCACCGAGGAGGTGCTGAAGGGGGAGTGGCTGTACACCGGCGACATGGCCCGCCAGGACGAGGAGGGCTTCATCTACCTGGTGGACCGGAAAAAGGACGTGATCATCTCCGGGGGCGAGAACATCTACCCGGTGCAGATCGAGGACTTTTTGCGCAAGAACGACAAGATCAGCGACGCCGCCGTCATCGGCCTGCCCGACAAGCGGCTGGGGGAGATCGCCGCCGCCATCATCCAGGTCAAGGAGGGGGTCTCCTGCACCGAGGAGGAGATCAATTCCTTTTGCAAGGAGCTGCCCCGGTACAAGCGGCCCCGGAAGGTCATCTTTGACAAGGTGCCCCGCAACCCCACCGGCAAAATCGAAAAGCCGGTGCTCCGGGAGCGGTACTGCTCCGGCCGGCTGGTAGAGGTACAGAACAACAGCTAAACTCCAGTGAGGAGTTGGGAAATAGAAGATAGGAGATTCATCCCCGCGGGAGGCGTTTTCCCGGGAGGCCTGGTTTTTGCGCCCTTGGCCCCCCAAAATAGCGGGAACAATCTCCAGTTTCGGCCAATTTTCGGCTCCGCGCCAAAGGAAATGAGGGAATACGGCAATGAGAGATATGGTCATCAAGGGCTCCATGCTGGTGGTGTTTTTCGCGGTGATGGTGGGCATCGGGCTGTACTGCCGCCGCCACACCACCGACGTCAACGGCTTTGTGCTGGGGGGCCGGTCGGTGGGCCCCTGGCTCACCGCCTTCGCCTACGGCACCAGCTATTTTTCCGCCGTGGTCTTTGTGGGCTACGCCGGTCAGTTCGGCTGGAAATACGGCATCGCCGCCACCTGGGCGGGGCTGGGCAACGCCTTTCTGGGCTCCCTGCTGGCCTGGGCGGTGCTGGGCCGCCGCACCCGGGTCATGACCCAGCACCTGGACAGCGCCACCATGCCGGAATTCTTCGGCAAGCGCTTCCACAGCCGGTCTTTGAAGCTCACCGCCTCGGTGATCATCTTTATTTTCCTCATCCCCTACACCGCCAGCCTGTACAACGGCCTGAGCCGCCTGTTTGCCATGGCCTTTGACATCGACTACGCCGTGTGCGTGGTGGTCATGGCGGTGCTCACCGGCATCTATGTCATCGCCGGAGGATACATGGCCACCGCCATCAACGACTTTATCCAGGGCATCATCATGATTTTCGGCATCATTGCCGTCATTGCCGCGGTGCTCAACAGCCAGGGGGGCTTCCTGGCCGCCCTGGACGGGCTGGCCCGGGTCAGCGACCCCGCCACCTCCGAGACCCCCGGCGTGTTCGCCTCCTTCTTCGGCCCCGACCCGGTGAACCTGCTGGGTGTGGTCCTCCTCACCAGCCTGGGCACCTGGGGCCTGCCCCAGATGGTGCAGAAATTCTACGCCATCAAAAGCGAAAAATCCATCAACACCGGCATGGTGGTGTCCACCGCCTTTGCCGTGGTGGTGGCCGGAGGCTGCTACTTCCTGGGGGGCTTCGGCCGGCTGTTCTCCACCCCCGAGGCGGTGGCCGCCGGAGGCTACGACTCCATCATCCCCACCATGCTCTCCGGTCTGCCGGCGGTGCTCATCGCCGTGGTGGTGATCCTGGTGCTCTCCGCCTCCATGTCCACCCTCAGCTCCCTGGTGCTGGCCTCCTCCTCCACCCTCACCCTGGACTTTATCAAGGGCAACCTCATCAAGGAGATGGACGAAAAGCGGCAGGTGCGGTGGATGCGGGTCCTGGTGGTGGTGTTCATCGCCATCAGCGTGGTGCTGGCCATCATCCAGTATACCAGCAACGTCACCTTTATCGCCCAGCTTATGGGCGTGTCCTGGGGCGCCCTGGCCGGGGCCTTCCTGGCCCCCTTCCTCTACGGCCTGTACTGGAAGCGGGTCACCAAACCGGCCTGCATGGTCAGCTTCCTGTTTTCCACCGTGGTGATGCTGGCCAACATCTTTTTCGGCAAATCCTTCCCCGCTATTCTCCAATCCCCCATCAACTGCGGCGCCTTCTGTATGCTGGCGGGGCTGGTGCTGGTGCCGGTGGTGAGCCTGGTGTCCAAGGCCCCCTCCAGCCAGGAAATTGAGTCCATTTTCGCCTGCTATGAGCGCACCGTCACCGTCACCGTGAAGGACTCCATCGGCCGCCAGGGGGAGGCCCGCTCCAAAAAGTCCAAAAAACGCAAGGCTTAATTTTACAAAACTTCCCGAAAGGCCATTGACTTTAGCACATAAAAGTGGTAGAGTTATTTCCATCCATATTGCAACGCGATGACGGAACCAAGTAGGGAAGGGGTTGCTCCCCCCAGAGAGCTGCCGGCCGGTGCGAGGCAGCGGGAGGCCCGTCCCGAATTCCTTCCTGAGCGGCCTGCCGAACCGGGTATGCCCGGCAGTAAGCAGCGACGGGGGCGCCCGTTACAGCGCCGGGGATATTGAAGCATCCCCCGAGGCCGCCGTTGGCGGTAAACTGAGGTGGTACCACGGGAAGTTCTCGTCCTCTGCAAGGCTTTCTTGCAGAGGACTTTTTTGTTCTGCCACCGATACTATCACCCTCCCGCCCCAGGCGGGGGAGAAGGAGGAACAGCGATGAAAACCCTGATGCTTGGCAATGAGGCTGTGGCCCGGGGCCTGTACGAGGCGGGCTGCGCCTTTGTCTCCAGCTATCCCGGCACCCCCAGCACCGAGATCACCGAGGCCATTGCCAAATACCCGGAGGTCTACGCGGAGTGGGCCCCCAACGAGAAGGTGGCCATGGAGTCCGCCTTCGGCGCCTGCCTGGCGGGCAAGCGGTCCTTCTGCGGCATGAAGCATGTGGGCCTCAACGTGGCCGCCGACCCTCTCTTCACCATCGGCTACACCGGCGTCAACGCCGGCATGGTGATCGCCGTGGCCGACGACGCCGGGATGCACTCCTCCCAGAACGAACAGGACTCCCGCCATTACGCCCGCTCATCCAAGATCCCCATGCTGGAGCCCGCCGACTCCGCCGAGGGCCTGGCTATGGCCAAGCTGGCCTACGACCTGTCGGAGGAATTCGACACCCCGGTGCTGCTGAAAATGTGCACCCGGGTGGCCCACTCCCAGAGCGTGGTGGAACCGGCGGAGCGGATTACCCCGCCGGAGAAGCCCTATGAGAAGAACGGGGCCAAGTACATCATGATGCCGGGCAACGCCAAGCGCCGCCACCCGGTGGTGGAAGAGCGCACAAAGGCCCTCATCGCCTACGCCGAGACCACCCCCCTCAACCGGATTGAGGCGGGCAAGGACAAGTCCATGGGCATTATCACCTCCTCTACCAGCTATCAGTATGTGAAGGAGGCCCTGGGGGACACCTACCCGGTGCTCAAGCTGGGGATGATCTGGCCCATGCCGGAGCAGAAAATCCGGGACTTCGCCGCCTCGGTGGACCAGCTGGTGGTGGTGGAGGAGCTGGACGGCTTCATTGAGACCCACTGCAAGGAGCTGGGCCTGTCCGTGAAGGGCAAGGAGCTCTTCTCCCTCATCGACGAGCTCAACCAGAACATTGTGGCCGCCCAGCTGGGCAAGGCCCCCGACGTGGGCGCCGTCCTGCCGGAACCCATCCCCGCCCGTCCGCCGGTGATGTGCGCCGGCTGTCCCCACCGGGGCCTGTTCTACACCTTAAATAAACTGAAGCTCACCGTGCTGGGGGACATCGGCTGCTACACCCTGGGGGCGGTGCCCCCCCTGGCGGCCATCGACACCACCATCTGCATGGGGGCCTCGGTGTCCGGCCTCCACGGCTTCAACAAGGCCAGCGGCGGAGCCATGGAGGGCAAGACCGTGGCGGTGATCGGCGACTCCACCTTCATGCATTCCGGCGTCACCGGCCTTATCAACATCGCCTACAATGAGTCCAACTCCACCGTTATCATCCTGGACAACTCCATTACCGGCATGACCGGCCACCAGCAGAACCCCACCACCGGCTACAATCTGAAGGGCGACCCCTGCACCAAGATCGACCTGGAGTCCCTGTGCCGCAGCGTGGGTATCCGCCGGGTGCGGGTGGTGGACCCCTACAACCTGAAAGAGTGCGAGGACGCGGTGAAGGAGGAGCTGGCGGCGGCGGAGCCCTCGGTGATCATCTCCCGCCGGCCCTGCGCCCTGCTGAAATATGTGAAGCACAAGGCCCCCCTGACGGTGGATACCGGCAAGTGCGTGGGCTGCAAGAGCTGCATGAAGATCGGCTGCCCGGCCATCTCCATCGTGGAGGGCAAGGCCCGGGTGGACAACACCCTGTGCGTGGGCTGCGGCGTGTGCCAGCAGCTGTGTCCCGTTGACGCCCTCGGGGCGCCCCAGGCGTGAGGAGGTACCCATATGGAAACGAAAAATATCATGATCGTGGGCGTGGGAGGCCAGGGCTCCCTGCTGGCCAGCAAACTGCTTGGCCGTCTGCTGCTGGACAAGGGCTACGACGTAAAGGTGTCCGAGGTCCACGGCATGAGCCAGCGGGGGGGCAGCGTGGTCACCTACGTCCGCTTCGGCGACAAGGTCTATTCCCCCATCATCGACAAGGGGGAGGCCGACTTCATCGTATCCTTTGAGCTGCTGGAGGCCGCCCGGTGGACTGAGTATTTGAAGCAGGGGGGGCGGATCGTCACCAACACCCAGCAGATCAACCCCATGCCCGTCATCACCGGCGCCGCCCAGTATCCCCAGCAGCTGGCGGAGAAAATGGCCGGGCTGGGCATCCAGGTGGACGCCTTTGACGCCCTGGGCCTGGCGGAGGAGGCCGGCTCCAGCAAGGCGGTGAACCTGGTGCTCATGGGCCGGCTGAGCCGTTACTTTGACATCAGCGAGGACGACTGGCACGCCGCCATTGAAAAGAGCGTCCCCGCCAAATTCCTGGAGATGAACCAGAAGGCGTTCAGCCTGGGCCGGGCCTGAGCCCCCCTGTGAGACAGAAGAGGAAAGGAAACGACCTGATATGGAACGTTATTATCAGCCCGAGATTGAGTGCGCCAGCCGGGAGCAGATCCTGGCCTGGCAGAACGAGCGCCTGGTGAAGCAGGTGCAGCATGTGTGGGACAGCGTGCCCTACTACCGCAAGAAGATGGAGGAGAAGGGCCTGACCCCCGCCGATATCAAGAGCGTGGAGGACCTGCACAAGCTGCCCTTCCTGTCCAAGGACGACCTGCGGGAGGCCTACCCCTACGGCCTCATGGGCAAGCCGTTGAAGGACTGCGTGCGCATCCAGTCCACCTCGGGCACCACCGGCAAGCGGGTGGTGGCCTTCTACACCCAGCACGACATCGACCTGTGGGAGGACTGCTGCGCCCGGGCTATCGTGGCCGCCGGCGGCACCAATGAGGACGTGTGCCAGGTGAGCTACGGCTACGGCCTGTTCACCGGCGGCCCCGGCCTCAACGGCGGCTCCCACAAGGTGGGCTGCCTCACCATCCCCACCTCCTCGGGCAACACCGAGCGGCAGATCATGTTCATCCGGGACCTGAACGCCACCATCCTGTGCTGCACCCCCTCCTACGCCGCCTATCTGGCCGAGAGCATGAAGGAGATGGGCATGACCCCGGAGGAGATCCCCCTGAAGGCGGGCATCTTCGGCGCCGAGGCCTGGAGCCAGGAGATGCGCCGGGACATCGAAAAGACCCTGGGCATCAAGGCCTACGACATCTACGGCCTCACCGAGCTGTCCGGCCCCGGCGTGTCCTTCGAGTGCTCCGCCCAGACCGGTATGCACATCAACGAGGACCACTTCATCGCCGAGATCATCGACCCGGACACCGGGGAGGTGCTCCCCGAGGGCTCCATGGGCGAGCTGGTGTTTACCTCCATCACCAAGGATGCCTTCCCCCTGCTGCGCTACCGCACCCGGGACATCTGCGTGCTCCGCCACGAGGACTGCCCCTGCGGCCGCACCCACATCAAGATGAGCAAGCCCATGGGCCGCAGCGACGACATGCTTATCATCAAGGGCGTCAACGTGTTCCCGTCCCAGATCGAGACCGTCCTCATGGGCCAGAGCTTTGCCCCCAACTATCAGATCATCGTGGACCGGGTGAACAACACCGACACCATGGAGGTGCTGGTGGAGATGACCCCGGAGATGTTCTCCGACCAGCTGAGCCAGGTGGCCGAGAAGGAGAAGCAGGTGGTGGCCGCCCTGAAGGCCATGCTGGGCATCTACGCCAAGGTGCGGCTGGTGGCCCCCAAGTCCATCACCCGCTCCGAGGGCAAGGCCGTCCGGGTCATCGACAAGCGGAAGATTTAAAGGAGGAGCAAGCATATGACGATCCAACAGATTTCCGTATTCCTGGAAAACCGGGCCGGGCAGCTGGCGGAGATTACCACCATTCTGGCCGACAACCAGATCAACATGCGGGCCCTCCACATCGCCGAGACCAGCGACTACGGCGTGCTGCGTATGATCGTGGACAAGCCCCAGAAGGCGGCCTCCCTGCTGCTGGAGCACGGGTTTGTGCTGTCCATGACCCCGGTGCTGGCGGTGGTGGTGCCCGACGAGCCGGGGGCCCTGGGAAAGATCCTCACCCTGCTGGCCAACGAAAATATCGACATTGAGTACGTCTACTCCGTGTTCGGCCAGGTCCAGGACCGGGCCTGCATGATCTTCCGGGTGGCCAACCTGGACCGGCTGGCCACCCTGCTGAAGGACAACGGGATGCCCCCCGCCCTCCACGGCGAGCTGGGCATTGAGAACGAATGAAATGAGAGGTAACACCCTATGCAGCCTTTGAGCAAAAAGACGGAATTTTTTACCGAGTCCGTCATCCGCAGGATGACCCGGGTGGCCATCGCCCATGACGCCATCAACCTGGCCCAGGGCTTCCCCGACTTTGACCCCCCCAAGGCCATGCTGGACCGTCTGGCCCAGGTGGCCTACGAGGGCCCCCACCAGTACCCCATCACCATGGGCGCCCCCAACTTCCGCCAGGCCCTGGCCCGCAAGTGCAAGCGGTTCATGGGCCGGGATTTTGACCCGGACACCGAAATGGTGGTGACCATCGGCTCCACCGAGGCCATGGTGGACGCCATCTTCGCCGTCACCAACCCGGGGGACAAGGTGGTGCTCTTCTCCCCCTACTTTGAGAACTATCAGGCCCAGATCCTCTTCGCCGACTGCGAGCCGGTGTTCGTCCCCCTGGTGCCCCCCGCCTTCGGCTTCGACCCCAACGTGCTGGAGGACGCCTTCAAGCAGCACCCCAAGGCCATCCTCATCTGCAATCCCTCCAACCCCAGCGGCAAGGTGTTCACCGAGGAAGAGCTGAAGCTCATCGCCCAGCTGTGCGTCAAGTACGACGTGTACGCCATCATGGACGAGGTATACGAGCACATTGTCTACGCCCCCCACAAGCACCTGTACATGTGCAACATGCCCGGCATGTGGGAGCGCACCATTTCCTGCTCCTCCCTGTCCAAGACCTACTCGGTTACCGGCTGGCGGCTGGGCTACGCCCTGGCCCCCAAGCCCATCATGGACAAGATCAAGCAGTACCACGACTTCAACGCCGTGGGGGTGGCCTCCCCCCTGATGGAGGCCGCCATCGTGGGCCTGGAGATGCCCGACAGCTACTATGAGGAGTTCGGGGCCCACTACACCCACATGAAGGACCTCTTTACCAACGGCCTGCGGGACATCGGCATCCCCTTCACCGATCCCCAGGGCACCTACTTCGTGCTGGCCGACATCGCCCCCTACCTGAAAAAGGGCCAGACCGACGTGGAGTTCTGCGAGGAGATGACGGCCAAGGTGGGGGTGGCCGCCGTGCCCGGCACCTCCTTCTTCAAGGAGGACGTGCAGAACATCATCCGGCTCCACTTCGCCAAGACCGACGAGACCCTGGTGGAGGCTCTGGACCGGCTGAGCCACCTGAAGGAAAAAATGTGCTGAACTTAAAAAACGGGACTGTTGCAAAACAACGCAACAGTCCCGTTTTTTGTCACCCGGAGCGTAAAGGGCAGCTTCTGGCCGATTTTAAATCCAGCGCTTTATGCGGCCCGGCTTCCTGCCAGGCTTATGTTTTCCCCGCAGGGCAGACAGCCCGGCCCCAACAGGAAGAGCCGCACCTGGCATTCCGCCGCCTGGGCAGGCAGTTGGAGCTCCAAAACCGTAAGGCCCGCCTCCAGGCCCGTGGTATCCACCTGGTACACGTCGGTCATGCGGGAGGCGTCATCATATACCGCGGCCCACAGCGTGGGCACGTCCTGCCCGTTCCCCTGGTACACCAGGCCGATCTGAAGGACGCCGTCCTCCAGCCATCTGGCCCCCGCCAGGGCTGTCTGCTCTTTGGAGACGCCGTCCCACCTGGGCGGGTAGTCCGGCGTCTGGAACCGCCCCAATTCGGTCTCCGGCCGGGTTTTGGATACCGCCACAATATCCCCGGATTGCGCGTCATAGCGCAGGCAGATGGAGTCATGGGTGCTGTCATAGTACCCATCCGCCGAGCCCGCCGCGGTAAAGGGCACCGTGCCCAAGCCGGACGCGGAGAGATCGCTCAGCTCCAGGCGGCACAGTCGGCGCTGCTGATCCACATAGTAGAGCGCGCCGTCCACCCAGGCAACGCTGTAATTCGGGTAGTAAGCCCACCCCGATGAACCTTCCAGTTGGAAACGGTGGTAGAAAAAGCTGAGGTTGATTGTTTTGATCTGAGGGGAACTCTCCAGGTCTGCCGCGCAGTATAAGGTTCCCTGCCCTCTGTCAATACTCAGGTAGTAATAGCTGCCCTGATAATAATAGAACGCCGTGCTGCTGCCGCGGAACACCCCGGTCTGATCCGTGTCGGAAAAGGTAATGCCCTCCGGCGTCTCCCATTCTTTATGTTTAGTACTTGCGATCCCCGTGTCCGAGCGCAAAAAATTCTCGTGGCTGCAATAGCCCTCCATATTGGGGGTGGGGTCATCCCATGTGGTGTCCACATGATACCACGCGCCGTCAATCTGCACTCCGTTCCAGACGTGGTTCATAGGGTCGCTGGGCACCATCACGCAGGGGATGCCGCACTGATCCATCAGCAGTTTGTACGCCTCTGCGTAACCCTGGCAGACGGCGTCGCCGTTGACCAGCGCGCCATAGGCCGTATACGGCACATGGGAATCGGTACTCCCTGTGGTTGCCACATCCCAGTTGTAGGCCACGCGGAGCACCAGCCAGTCGTGGAGCACCAGGGCCTTTTCCAGATCGGTCATGGACTCCTCCACCTGGGACATGGCCGCGTCCACCGCCTCGAAAAAGGCCTCCGAATCGGTATTCAGCAATTCCTCGTCATAATTCGGCCTCACCTCAATATATATGCCGCCAGAATAGCCGGAACTGCCAAAGCCTCCGGTGACATAGTAGAGCTCCGGATGGTCGTTGGTCACTTTCTCATATACTTTAATAAGAATTTCCCTATCGTCCAGGAATTTTAGGTTGACCGCGCTAATATCAATCTTGTCTGCCTTTGCCTTCAGTCCGTCCAGCAGAAGCTTATAGAGCTGCTCCTCCTGTTCGTCTGTCAGCAGCTGCGCCTGGCCGGGCACGCTCTGCGCGCCGGAACAGGCCCCGCCTTTAAAGACGGACGCCTGCACATATTCCGACACGGCTGATTCCTCCCCCGCCGCCAGTGCGGGGACGGCGGCCAGCCCCAGCGCCAGCAGGGCGGACAACAGATACCTTAACCATTTCATATTCTTCATCTCCCCCAAAAGACAGGCGGGGCCTGCTGCGCATACGCAGCAGGCCCCGCCTCAAGCGATCAGACTACTTAGCCCTCCATGATGTCCAGCAGGATGGACAGCATCTTGCAGGCCTGCTCACGGGTCGCATCCACGGTGGGCGCGAAGCGGTTGCCGCCCACGCCGTTGATGATACCCGCCTGCTGCATGGCGGAGATGGCCTCCACCGACCAGTCGGAGAAGGTGTCCGCATCCACGAAGGTCTCCGCCGGATAGGTCTCCGGCAGCTCCACGCCGTTGGCCTCGGCAAAGCGGTAAATCATGGTAGCCATCTGCTCCCGGTTGATGGGGGCAGTGGGACTGAAGGTGGTCTCAGACGTGCCGTTGGTCACCTGGTTCTCCACGGCCCAGGCCACATAGGCCTCATACCAGCTGTCGGGCTCCACATCCGTAAAGTTGGTGTGCGCGCCGTCCAGATCCTCGTCGGTCACACCGGCCACACCCGCCAGCATCTTGACAAACTCCGCGCGGGTGATCACACGGGTGGGGGCAAACAGGTCGCCGCCGACGCCCTCCACAACGCCCTGGTCATACAGGTCGTAGATGTAGGGGGCCGCCCAACCCTCGGGGTCCACATCGGAGAACTGGAACGGCGGGATCGCCTGGAACTGGGCCTGGATGCTGACCTTGGAGGCCGGCATGGTAAAGGTGTACTGGCCGTCGTCCGTCTTTTCCAGCGCAACAGCGTCGCCGTTCTTGTCGGTGACGGTCAGGCTGGCCAGCTCATAGCCCTCGTCGGGCGTCACGGTGATGGTCACCGTCTTGTCCTTGGCAGCGGTCTTGGAGGAGACAGTCACGTCGCCATTTTCGGTCTTTTCCACGGTAATGGCATAGGTGGTCACACCACCGCCGCCGCCACCGCCGCCGCTGGGCTGGGTGGGCGTGGCATTGGCGCTGCCGGGCGCACTTTCACCCGCGCCGTTGATGGCCACCACAGTAAAGGTGTACTCGGTGTCGTTGGTCAGGCCGGTCACCACATAAGAGGCGGTTTCCGCATCCAGCTTGACTTCATACTCACCATAGGTCAGTACATAACCGGTGACGGGCAGGCCGCCGTTGTCCGATACCTTCCAGGACACGGTCACCTTGCCGTTGCCGGCGCTGGCAGTGACGGCGGGAGCGGCGGGAACGGTGGGCTCTACGTTCACCCCATCGCTCATCAACTCGCCGGTGTACTCGCCGGTACCGGTCAGCTTGAAGGAGATAGAATGCCCTCTGTCTTCCGCGCCCACCGTATAGGTCTCGCCGGTAGCGCCGGAGATCACCACGCCATCCCGCAGCCACTGAATGGTGCAGCTCTCAGGGGCAATGCCGCCCAGATCCGCGGTGAGAACAGTATCCACCACAGGCTCGGTCACCCCGTCGGGCAGCTTCACAGTGGGAGTGCCGCTCAGCACGGTCTTGCCCACCACCACGGGGGCGCTGGTGATGCTGCCCTCGTAATCGCCGGCGGCAGTCACGGTCACGGTAATGGACTTTTCGGCGTCAGCTTCCTGCACGGTATAGGCAGCGCCGGTGGCGTCCTCCACAGCCTTGCCGTCCACATTCCACTGGTAGGTCAGATCCACATCGGGCGTCACAGCGGTGGTCACAGCGGTAAGCTCGGTACCCACGGCAATGGGAGTATCCTCCGCAGTAATCACCACAGTACCGGAAATGGCCTGCTTGGCCACGGTCACAGGCTCGCTGGACTTGGTCACGCCGGTGTAGTTGCCGTTCTCCACGGCCACAGCCTCGGCATAGATGGTCTTGTTGGACAGCTCGGTGGTCACCACAAAGCTGGCCTGGCCCGCAAGCGCAGTAAGCTCCTCGTAGCCGGGCTCGCCGTCCACCACACAGTACCACTTCCAGGTGTACTCGCCGCTGCCCACACCGGCCAGCTTGGCGGTAAGCACGCTGCCCACCTTGGCTTCGCCCATCAGAGTGGGAATCATCTCATCCAGAGGGGCCTTGCTGATGGTAAAGTTGGCGTTGAGGGTACCGGTATAGTTGCCGGTACCGTTGACGGTAACGGTGGCCGTACCGGCGTTGACATTGTCGGTGTAGGTCACGGTGTAGTCGGTGTTCAGCTTCAGCTCGGTCTCCCCGTCCTTGACGGTGACGGCGGGCGTAAAGGCGCTGCCGCTATAGACAGGGGCATAGTCCTCCGGCAGGGTCACGGTGAAGCCTTCCATGCTCTTGGGGGCAATGGTCACCTCAACCTCTTTGATTGCCTCTTTGTAGTTCTCGTCCTCGCCCTTGCTGGCCTTCAGGGTGACGGTGCCCGCCTTCCGGATGGTGGCGATCCACACGTTGTCGCTGTCGGCCTTGAGGGCCAGGGACAGAATGGAGGTGTCAGAGGAGGTCAGGGCCAGCTTGCCATCGCCGCTGCCGCCGGTGACGGTGATCTCAAAGGGTTCGTCCCCGTAGGTCTTGTCAGCGATCTGGCTGATGACCAGATCCGCCTGGCTCACCTTGGTGATCGCATAGGTAGTGCTGCCGGTGCTGCCCGCATAGTTGCCAACGCCGGTAACCTTCACGGTGTAAGTACCCACGTCAGTGCTCTCGGGGATCTCCACGGTGTAGTCGGTACCCGCCTTCAGCACGGTCTCCCCGTCCTTGACGGTAACGGTCTTGGGCTGCTGCATCGTTCCGTCATACTCAAACTCAGCAGGCTCCACGGTGACCGTCAGGGTAGCGGCCTTGGGCGCGATGGTGTACTCCATGCTGGCGTTTTCAGGCAGCTTGTAGTTGTTGTTGCTCAGGGCGGTGGCGGTGGCGGTATAGGTGCCCGCATCCACCTTGTCGCCGCCGGCGACGGTGACGGTGCATTCATCCTCACCCACCAGGTTGGTCACCTTGGCGGTCACGTTCTTGGCAGCGCCGTCGTACACCAGGCCGGTGTTGTTTTCCCAGGCCAGCACAGCCTCCAGCTGCGCCACATCCACGGTGCCGGTAAGCACTTCCACATTCTGATACTTGCTGCTGTCGTCCGCGTTGAAGAGGATCTGATAGGTTCTATTCCCGGCGTCCGGCCTCCCGGTCACGCTCAGCGAATAAGTGCCGGGCACCTCGGCCTTGTCCACGGTAGCAGAGATGGAACCGGTGATCTTGACAATCTGCTCCCAGGTATCCCCATAGACGGGGTTCTGCTTCACCGTCAGGGCGTTTTCAATGGAAACCGGCTGGCCGCCCACCTGGAAGATGATGTCCACCAGGGTAACCCGAATGGTGCCTGTCACGGGCTCCACAACATAGTTGTCACTGTTGGCGGCAAAGCTCCACTTGACGGTCACAGTGGCGCCCTTGGCCAGCTTGGCCAGCTCGGCCACGACCTGGTCATAGGTCATGTCCTGGCCATTGTAGGAATAGCTCAGCTTGCCTTCCACCGCCTCGCCGTTCACGCCGGTAAAGGAGGGCTGGGTAAAGGCGCCCACACCCACCACCACGCTCTGCTCCTCGGAGCTATTGACCGTATACTTGGCGGGCGTGATGGTACCCGTCACATTCACCTTAACATCCGCCAGGGTATAGTTGGCCGCATCCGCGCCAGCCAGCGCCAGGCCGGACACGGTGACCGCCTTATTCTCCCCGACAGCGGCATCGGCAAAGGCGGCGGCAGCCCGATCAAAGGCCACGCTCACGTCGTCACTGCCGCACTTGCCGCTGAAGTCCACCTTCGTAATGGTGGCTGTGGTATTGCCGTCATACTCCTTGGCCGCCACCGTAATGGAGGTCACGGTAATGGTGGCAGGGGTGATGGTCAGGGTGCCCACCGCCACCTCGGAGACCTCATACTTGGTGCCGCCGGCATTCTTGGCGCTGACCGTGTAGGTGCCCACCGCCTTGGGCGCATCGGCAGACTTGGCATAATCGGTGCCGTCGGCCCCTTCGTAGTACACCGTAATGGCTCCGGCTTCTTCCATGGTGATTTCACCGGCATAGGCCACATCGGCCTTGACCGGATCGCCATTGTAGATCATATTGGTGTCAGCATAGGTAAAGTTATCCTTGCTCAGACTCTGGCCGGACACCTTTTCCCAGGTCACCGTAGTGGTGCCAATCTGGCCCTCGGCGTCGGTCACGGTAATGGTGGCGCTGCCGCTCTCCGCCGTGGTGGCGGGGGCGCCGGAAATCACGCCGGTATCCTCATTGATGGTCAGCCCGGCCAGCAGGCCCTCGGCGCTGTAAGTTAGTTCAGGCGCGCCGCCCGTTACGGTGGGCTCCATGGCCGTCACAGCCTGCCCCACCTTCAGACCAGTCAGGGTATTGGTCTTATACTCAATGGTGGGAGCGTCATAGACGGTCACTGCCTCAGAGACCGCGGCAGTACCCGCCTGGTGCTGATCGGTTTCCTTCACCCGGGCAAAGAAATAATAGGTGCCCGCGGGAATATTGGTAAACTCGGTGCCGTCCTGCCAGCCGCTGGTGGGCACAGCATTGGAGGTACTGTAGGCGTACTCCACCGTCGCGCCGTCAATGGCCTGCGCCTTCAGGGTCACGCTGCCGCCCTGCTTCTTCTCCACTACGGGCACGGCAGCCTGAGTGCCGGTATAGGCCGGTTTCACCGGGGTGTAGCCCACGGCAGACAGCTCCGCCTGGGCCAGAGTATCCTCGCCGTCAGCATAGCCGTAAATGTAATTGGTCTTATCACCATCGTTGATGATGACAATACCGCTCTGATTCAGCATGGCGCTCTCTTCCATCGTTGCAAGACGGATGGCGTTGGAGGGAATCGCATCCCAGGACACGCCCTCGGCCAGGCCAAAATACACGCTCATCAGCGCAGTATCCTCGGAAATGGCCGTACCCGCTCCGCTGAGCGTGGGCTGCAACATCAGATAGCCCTGTGAACCATCCTCCGAGCTACAGGCATATGCCATGGAGGTAAATGCATTGTAGTTGTCATCTTCATAAGTAGATACGCCAATGGCATTGCCGATGTTGGTACTCCAGCCGGTTGTGGTCACATTCTGTACCTTTGCACCTTTGTTCAGCAGCTGAAAAACAGAGGTATCGTACACCACCAAAAGGGAGCACAGATTCCCCACGTTTTTCCCGTTGGCATTGACCACAAAACTGAATTTCGCCACGTCCTGGCTGTTGAAATTCTGCTCGCTTGTCCGCTCAATTTCAAACTTTGCCGAATAGTCCGGGCTGACCGCGGCAAATACCGCAGTCGGCAGGCAGCCAATCAGCATTAAGAGCGTAAGGAGCAGGGCCAGCCCCTTTTTTACCTGTCGCATGTTCAATCCCCCTACTTACCGTATTCTTCACTGACAGTGCCTCTGTTATAGTTTTCAGAAGACAGCACTGTGTTGATATCCATACCATTGACCAGATTATTGCCGTCAATGTCAGCAGCTTTGACTACAGCCTCATCCGTTGTCAGATTATAAGTATCGCCGCGCAGGATCTCATTTTGATCCAAACCATTGACACTTCCGTTGCCGTCCACATCGCCGCTCACCAGTTTCAGCACATCCAGCTTCAAATCCCCTTCTGTGACCGGGATACCGGTGAGCCAGTAGGTGGTATGCCCCGCCTTGCTGATCTTCAAATCATAAGTAGCGCCAGTGGGCACTCCCTCCAGCGCAAAATCCTGGGTGACCTGACCATTGCCGGCGGCGGCCGGAATGGCAGCCACGGCCACCGGATTGGCTGTCGTACCGGCTGCATACAGCTCCACCGTGGTGGGATTGCCGGGGTTGTAGCTGGTCACGCTGCCGCTGACCGTCACGCCCTGGCCAATCAGGGTGCCCAGCGTCACGGGGGAGGTCGCTCCATCCGCAAACACGCCGCCCAGCAGTACCACGCAGTCCGGGGTGCTCTTGGGAATGAAGGTAAAGCTCACCCCACTCGCCGTGGCCGCCTGCTGGTCGATGTACATAATGGTGTCCTCATTGATGGGGTGATGCTCTTCCGTTCCCTTCACCACCAGCAGGGCGTACTGGTTGCCCGCTATGGTGTTGGTGTAGGACGCGGTGTAGTTCTGCTGCTCCGCATGATACACCACCGTGCAGCCATCCTTGGCGGTGGTATAGTCCTCGGTGCTGGTTCCCGCCGCCAAAGCGGTGCAGGTCAGGGCCGCCGTCAGCACGCCCAGAACCAACCCCAGCCGTATCAGTTTCCTCATGCTCTTCCCTCCTTACACAAATCCGCCGTACATGGTCATCAGGCGTACCGCCTCATTCATAACCTGCCCTTCGGTTTCACCGGCAGGGTCCCAGCCGTAGGACGGGTCCATGATAACCACCAGGTTGCGGGTCTGGTCCCATTCCACCTGATAGCCCAGGGCCTCGGTGACAAAGCGCACCGGCACCATGGTGCGGAAATTGCCCCCCACCGAGGGGGTAAACTCCGCCGGGACGTCCATGGCCTTTTCCTCCCCGTCCAGGGTGTAGGTCAGGGCCCCCACCTGCATCCGGACGGTGCGGCCGTCCTTGGTAATAACGGCGGTCTGGGTGTCGTTCTCCCATTCCACCTGGGCGCCCAGTTCCTCGCTTACGAAACGGATGGGCACAAAGGTGCGGTTGTCGTGGGCATAAGCGGTTACGTTGGGTTCGCCGGGGTAAATGGCCACCACCCCGCCGTCCGCCACCGCCGCGTGGCCGCCGATCTTTAGGAAAATGCCCTCGTTCAGCAGTTCATCCGCATCCTTGACCGGCTCCTGGGGCTGGCCGGTAAAGTCCTCGCTGCCGCCGGGGCCCACGCTTTCCGCCATCTGGAAGGTGACCGTCACCGGTACTTCGCCCTCCTCACCGGCGACAATCACGCCCTGGGGGCAGGCAGGCCGGTAGGGCTCCCCCTTCTCCTGGGTGGCCACCTGGATGGCGGCGTCCCCCTCGGCTACCTTCTTAAAATAGAAGGTGTAGATCAGCAGGCCGTCGGACCCCACCGTGGCCTGTCCCAGCTGATCCAGCAGCTCGCCTTGGGTGCCCGGCATGATGTAGCCCGAAAAGTCGATCAGTCCCGTCTCAGCGTTGAGCTGGGTGCCCACCGTGTTGATCCAATCGGTCTCCGGATTTTTTCGGGCAAAGGCGCCGAAGCTGCCGGCAGCCGCCCCGTCCGGCCCCACCGGCGTTACCACCGCGGGGTCATACCGCAGGGCGAACTGATAGACCCGAAAGGTCACGTCGTACATGGTCATGGTCACCTGGAAGCAGCCGTCGGCGTCCGGCTCGCTGCTCTCAAAGACCACCCGCGCCGTGCTCCCCTCCGCCGCCAGTGTGCCGGGCAGGCAGGCGGTCAGACACACCAGAAGCAACAAAAAACACGCCAATCCTCTCTTCCTCATCCTATCCCTCCTTCAACTTTGGCACTGGTGCAATTCAACAAGCTGCAAACTACATTTTTTCTAAAATCTGTTTACTACAATATACTCTATTTTCCTTCGCATGTCCAGATTATCTCTCTGCATAGTAATAAATTCTTTGGCCGCCGCCCGTCCCACACAGGGGCGGCCGGGACAGGCGCAGGCGGGACAACAGTCTCCCGGGCCGCTATGTCAACCCCATTCTGTCTTGAATTCCGGCTGTACCATTTGTTATACTATACTCAATCATCCATATATTCAAATTTGTCTGGCGCAAAACAACAAGTGCCATTCCGCGCCTGCCGTCGCCAGAACCACTTCCCTGCAAACCTTGACATACCGGGAGGATCTGATGATGAAAAAAACAAAGTATGTCGTATCCACACTCCTGTCCCTATGTCTCATCCTTATGTGCATCTCCATTTCCGGCAAAGCCAACACGGTACTTGGCTCCGGTACGGAGCAGGACCCCTACCTCATCCCGGACGAAGAAGCCCTATTACAGATCAAAGAGGTGCGCGACGCACATTACAAGCTGACGGCCAATATTGAGGTGGGCAGCTGGACCGGCTAGTCATTTTCGGGGGTCCTTGACGGCGATGGGTATCAGATCTCCATCCGGACCACACAAAACGGGTTTATTTACATCAACAGCGGCACCCTCAAAAATTTATCCATTGAGATCACAAGCGACACAGCCCTTCCGCCTGTGTTTGTGAAAAGCAACGCCGGACTGATTGAAAATGTCCACGTCTCCGGCAGCATACGGGCCACAAGCGGCTATGCCCAGGTTGGCACGGTGGCAGCCGTCAACGAAACGGGCGGAATTATCCGAAACACCTATTCCACGGCGGACGTGTCATTCGGAGGAAGCGCAAGCACAAATCTTCGGTTCGGCGCATTTGTGGGCGTAAATCACGGGACGATCGAACACTGCTACTGGCGCGGATATACCTATAAGGTGACATCGTTTGCAGGCGAAAACAACGGCACGATAACGGGCTGCGTCCTGGGCGGCGACTACGGCAAAAGCGACGCGGAGATGAAAAACCCCCAAACCTATGCGGGCTGGGACTTTGATACCGTGTGGAAAATCGACGCCGACATGAATAACGGGTTCCCCTGCCACATCAACGAGCGGGCGTTTCTGAAAATACCGGTGGAGGGCGTTACCCTGGACGCGGAGCGCCTGTTTTTAGAACCCGGCCAGACGGCGGCGCTCACCGCCCAGGTATTTCCCGCCGACGCATGGAACAAGGAGGTGGTGTGGGCGTCGTCCAACCCAACCGCCGCGTCCGTCTCGGCCGACGGGACGGTAACGGCGCGGGAAATCGGGGACACGGTGATCAGCGCCACCACGGAGGACGGCGGATTCCGCGGCGAGTGCCGCGTTTCGGTGGTGATCAAAACATCGGAGCTGGCCCTGGACCAACACGAAGTGCTGCTGGACGCCGGAGATGCCTTGTCCCTCCACGCAACCATAACCCCTGAAAACGCCACCAATCAGACCATCCTCTGGTCGTCATCTGACGAAAGCGTTGCCGTTGTGGACGGCGGAACCGTGCAGGGCCTGACCCCGGGCAAGGCGGTCATAACCGCCGCGTCGGAGGACGGCGGCGGAAGCGATACCTGTGTGGTGACCGTGAGACCTCCGGCATCGGAGCGGTATGACGTCAACGGCGACGGCGTATGCACCATGGAGGACGGGCAGCTGTTGGCCCAATATCTCAGCGGCCACAGCCAGACCGGTCTGACGGCGGAGACAGCGGACGTAAACGGCGATGGAACCGCAAACAGCCGGGACGTCACCGATTTGCTTCAGTATCTGAAGGCCCAGGCGGAGGGATAAGCGATGAAAAAATTGCTTTCTATGCTTTTTGTCTGCATCCTCATTTGCCCCGCATTGATTCCCACGGCGTATGCGGAACCCACGCCGGAACGGAAAACCATTTACCTGAATGTGGGCGACCGCTATACCATCGAGACGGGCAGAACCATCGGCAGTGATGATTTTCTGAATGCAAACTGGTACAGCTCCGACCCGTCAAAGCTGGAGATTGTGGGGCAGAATTTTAACAAAGACACCAGCGACGTCAGGGCTCTGGCGTCCTCCGGCGGAAAAATTGTAACCATAAGGGTCGAATTTGAGGAATACTGGGGCGATCCCTGGCTGGAGCTCATACCAGGAACCTTTATCTACTATTTTGTGATCCGAGGAGAAGATCCCCAATCCATTACCCTCCCGCCCACGGCGGAGATCACCGACACAACCTCCATTACGCTGACGCCGGAGTTTGCACCGGAAAATGCTGAGACCGCCTGCACCTGGTGGAGCAGCGACACATCGGTGGCAAGCGTAAGCGATAGCGGCGTGGTAAAGGGCATATCCAAAGGGACGGCGGTGATCACAGCCGAAACCGTCAATGGACTTACGGCCCAGTGTACGGTGACGGTCCGGCCCACAAACGCATGCGGGGAGGACCTGGAGTGGTCCCTTGACGGCGGCGTTTTAACCATCACCGGAACCGGCGGCATGTACGATTACGGCGTGGACGACACGCCGTGGGCGGACCACAACGACGAAATTACAAATATCGTGGTCTCCGAGGGCGTTACGGGCATCGGCGATTACGCATTCTCCAGTACCGCCGTCTCAGAGGTTGCATTGCCGGAGAGCTTATTGGAGCTGGGGGACGAGGTGTTTTTCGACTGCCCCAATCTCCGGCACATTGAGCTGCCCTCCGGCCTGCGCAGCCTTACAGGCGACTCGCTATCGGGTTATGCCCTGGAAAGCATCTCGGTCAGCGGGGAAAACCAGTACTTTTCCGCATATGACGGCGTGCTGTACAACAAGGATATGACAACCCTTGTACGCTACCCCTCCGGCAAGGACGGCGACCGCTTCTGTATTCCCCCCAGTGTCAGCCAGATCTCACACGCCGCGTTTTATTCCACTGAGCTCAAAGGGCTGTATGTGCCTGAAACCGTCACCGAAATTGCATATTTCGGCATATCCACCTCGGGGCTGACGGTATACGGCGCCAAGGGCAGCGCGGCGGAGCAAGCTGTGCTTGACTATACCTCGTCCGGGTTGACCATGTATTTCACGGATATCTCGACGGCAGGCTGTACGATGGTAAGCGTGGGCAGCGCCGGCGGCAAGGCGGGCGACACGGTATATGTGCCTGTCCGGCTGTCGGGAAACACCGGCTTTGCCAATCTCAACATCCAAATATCCTATGATACGTCAAAGCTCACCCTTACATCCGTACAGGCCCAGGAATTGGGCGCGCTCTACACCCCAGGGGCGGGCATGGATACCGGCGTCTATAACATGAGCTGGGATTCGGCAGACAATATCACCTACAACGGGACCATTGCCACGCTGGCATTTGAGGTAAAAGACCTTTCCGGCCGCACCCCCATTGGCGTGAGCTTTTACACAGGGCTGAGCGGAACCTATGGGGACGGATATGATGTGAATTATACGGCAGAGTATGAGCCCCTGGACCTGTGGTATCTGAGCGGAGATATCCAGTCTGACGACGTGTTGGACGCCATCACCATCGACAACCTGAGTACAGGGGACACGCTGAGCTTTTCGGTTCAGCTTGCGTCGGAGCACGAGATGGGCGGCGTGTTGATCGCGGCGGTTTATGACGGCGACGGGCGGCTTTGCGGATTAGACCTGCGCAAGGCGGCTGAGCATACAACCTTTGCGTTTGCGCAAATTCCCGACGCCCAGCGGTTTATGGTGCTGTGGCTGGAATCTATGGAAAACCTGAAGCCCATCTCAAAGTCAAAAGAGGTAACCCTGTCCCAGGCAGAAAAATAGGCCATTCCAAATTCAAACGGGACAGCGGGCCGCACAAAGCGGCCCGCTGTCCCGTTTTTGTCATTTTTGCGGTTGTTTCAGCAGCTTCCTACAGCGCGGAGGGTGGGAGCCGGTCCAGCAGTTCCGTAATAATCCGCAGCTGCGCCTCCAGGTCATACAGCTCCGGCTCCCAAAATACCACGCTGGCCGTCCCCCGGCCCAGGAACAGCCCATACCGGGCGGAGATGGCGGCGGCGGCTTCCTCCTCCAGCCAATCCACCAGCGCGGCTGCCCGCTCCATCTCCCCGGGGGAGAGGGGCGCTTCCGCAGACCAGGCCTCCCGGCGGCGGACCGGCGGATTTTTTACCCAACCCGCCTCTTCCGGCGCCCGGAAGGGGCGGCCGCTGAACAGATAGGCCTCCCGGTCCCGCCAACCCGGCGCCTCCAGCTGGAGGCACAGTCCGGTCAGGGAGTAGCGGGCCCGCGCCCGGTCGGCTTCGCTGCGGTAGAGCTGCAACGGCACAGCCAGGGACAGCTTCCGGCCGCCCCAGGCCCCCTCCACCAGATAGCCGCACTCACAGCCCTCCCCCCAACCGGACAAAAAGGGGTAGCGGTGGGCGGTGGGGAACCGCTGGCCGGCCGCGCCCCGGGCCGTGGGTCCCAACACCCGGCGGGCAATCTCGTCCGCCAGAGGGCCGGAGGTCTCCGGCCCGGGTTTGCGTCTGAAGAACATCAGTTCAACTCCTTTTCCACCTGGGGATACAGGGGGTTCAGATCCTGATCCAGCAGGAACACCCGGATCTCCCGGGCCGCGCTCTGGTCAAAGATGGGATAGGGGACCTGGATGGCGCCGGCATTGGCCTCCACCTGGAGGGCCCCAACCGTCAGCAGCTGGTTGTTCTCGCCGTACACCGCCGCCAGGCAGGTGCCCGCCTGACTGTTGCGGAGGGTCAGCTCCACACCGGTGGAGGACACGCTGCCGATCTCGGCAAAGGTAGCCACTCCGTCTCCCCCCAGGGCAATAAAGTCGCTGTCGTTTGCGGTGAACTCGTCCCCGCTGTCTTTGATCGCCACATAGTACACCTGGGCGCCGGATACCGCCAGGTCAAAGCTGACCTGGGCCAGCCCCAGCGGCTCCAGTTCGGCCACGGTGGTCTGTGCCACCACCGGCCCGGTCAGGCTGGCCGACCGCAGCTCCACCGTGAGCCCGGTCCGCTTGGTATAGCCGTAGTTGACCACGCTTGCAAACAGGGCCATGGAGCCGTCCGCCTTTTCACCCCAGGAGGCCCCCTCTACCGCCACGTCCTCAAAGGACAGGGTGACGGTTCGGCTGTTGTCCGTCAGGTTGCTGTCAGTCAGATCCTGGGGGGTGGCCGTCACCGTGACGGTCTGGCTGGTCTGGCCCTCGGCCACCCGGAAATAGGTGGCGGCGGTCATGGTCTGGCCGGGGGCCAGCGGGTCGTCCATGACGATGGAGGAGAGCTCCGCGCCCCCGTCGCCGGTCACCTGAATGACCACCGCGGGAATGGTGCGGCTGCCGTTGTTGGTCAGCTGGAAGGACAGCTCCATATCGCTGCCCGCGCTGTACGCCCCGGCGTCATAGATCAGTTCCCCCATGGTCAGGTCGTACTGGGAGGCCAGGGCAATCCGCTCCAGCTGGGCAGTGCCGTAGGGGTCGTCGTCCTGGAAGGTGCCGGTCACCTGCTGGTGGTTCAGCAGTACCTCCACCGTCCCGTCGGCCGCCATGGCCCCGGAGAACGCGCCCACAAATCCGGTCCCGTCGGTGAGCGCCACCGGCTGGCACCACTGGCCCAGCTCCTCATTGTAGTAGGAGAGGTTCAAGGTGGAATACAGGCCGTTGGAGACGGTATAGAGCACCGCCCGCTCGCCGCCGCCTGTGAGCAGCTGGAACCGGCTCACGCCGGGCAGGGAGGGGGCAGACTTGTTGCCCATCCAGTTGATGCCGCCCTCTTCCGCCCAGTACAGGGTATGCTCCAGATAGCAGGGGCTGCTGGCGGGGGACTGGGCCTCCTCCACAGGCTGGCCGTTTTCATACAGGCGGGCCACGCCGTCGGTCTCCATGCAGTAGGCCAGCTGCAGGCCCTTCTGCCCGTCCGCCGCCAGCGCGTCGATGGCGCCCAGGCCGGTGTAGGCGGCCTTGACCTCCGACCAGGTCCCGTCGGTACAGGCGGCGTACAGGATGCTGTTGGCGCCGCTGCCGAACCAGTCGTTGTTGCTGTTATTCACCCAGACGGCATAGACCACGCCGTCCTCATCGCCGCACAGGGTGGGCAGCATGTCCAGGCCCTGCCGGGTAAAGGTGGCGGGAGCGCCAAACCCGCTGCCGGGGGTAAAGGAAGCCGCGGAGATGTCAAAGTCCGGCGCGATGCTTTCCAGGGTTTCCTCCTGGGTAAAGGTGCGCACGGCGTTCTGCCACACCACCCAGGCGGTCCCGTTCACCAGAACCAGCTGGGGCGCGTAGTCCAGGGTGCCGTCTCCGCACACCAGGGCGGGGCTGCTCCAGCTCCCGCCGTTATAGTAGGAGTAATAGAGCTGGAGGCTGTTGCTGCCGCTGTCGGCGGCGTCAATCCACACCGCCAGCGCCGTCCCGTCGGCAAAGCGGACATACTGGGGAGTGGACTCCCGGTAGATGTTGGTCTTGAGGATCTGGGCTGCCGAGGCGTCCCCCATTAGGGAGGGATTGGAGTCCTCCGGCAGGAACTGGGAACTGCCGTCCAGGTAGGACAGGTCCTTGGGCGTATAGCTGATGGGGTCGTATGCCTCCTCCAGCATGGAGGAGAAGAGTACGTTTTTGTTTTGCTGGGGATATTCGATCCACACCGCATCATAGAAGGGGTCCCAGGACTTTTTGTACTCGAAAAAGGCAATTCCGATTTTGGCGTAGGCGTTGACCGAGGCGGTCAGTTTGAAGGAGTCCTGTCTGCCGCCCGTATAGATCCGCCAGTCGGGCTTCAGGCTGCCCTCCAGGCCGCCGCCCACATAGAGGACGTTCTTGATCCCCGCGCACACGCCGCCGCTCAGGGTAACCTTGCCGCTGATCTGGCCGTTGGGCAGGAAGTTCTTTGCCGCCTCGTTGAAAATGATGTTCAGCTGGGCGGTTACCTCGCCGGTGAGGGAGGCCTCAAAGAACATGGGCACGGGGCCCAGGGCGAAGGGCAGGTTCATGGACGCGCCTACAGAGGGATTGAAAATCACGCCGCCGTCCAGCCAGGTCACGCCGCCCTGCTCATTGATATAGCCCTCGGCAAAGCCCAGGAGGGTAAAGTCCGCCTCAAACCCGAAGGAGCCCTGAGGATACCGCAGGGCCCTGCGGTAGGTCTGCTCCAGGCTTTTCAGCTTTTTCAGGCTGGAGGAAGCGCCGCCGGTATCGAACACGCCGGTATCCTTCAGCTTGCTGATAAAGGTCTTGGTCTCCCGGGTGAGGGTATGGGCCCGGTTCCCGGACTCCGTGCTGGTGGCCCATTTATCGGAATTCTCATAGCTCACCAGGTCGGCGCCGATGGCCACATATACCTTCCCATCCTCCGTGGTAATGGTGATGGGCACAATGGAGGAGATCCCGGCGCTGACCTCGGTGCCGGCGAAGAAATCGGGCTTGATGGAGTCGGGCAGGGTCAGGCTGATACTGCTCCCCAGGGCAAAGGAGGCCCCGTCCAGCACGTCGGGAATGGCGGAAACGCTGCCTGTCTCAAATTTCAGCGGTTCTTTCACCGTGGCGCCGCTGCCGTCCGTCGCCACAATGTAGAGGGTCTCGGACAGGTCAAAGTTGTCGCTGAGCACCGTGGTCAGGCTGTCGCCTGTAAACTGGACCCGGCGGGCATCCTGGACCAGGGCCAGCGTGCCCTGGCCCCCCTTGCCCCAGCTGACCTCCGCCCGGAGGGTAACGCTCTCCTTGCTCAGCAGGTCCATACCGCAGTCCTGGTTCAGCACATCCACGTCCCCCAGCCAGACGGCGGAAATCACCGGCTTGTCGGAGGCCTTTTGCAGGTAGATTTTTTTGGAGGCGTTCAACTGGGCCGCGGTGAGGGTGCGGGACACAAAGCCCTCCTTCTCCACGGTCACCGAGCCCTCGGTCACTGCCGGGATCTGAACCTGCCCGTTGTCCCCGGTGAGGTAGCTCTTGCCGCCGGCGGTAATCTTGGCTCCGCTGCTGAGGATGTAGGAGGCGCTGCCGCTGCCGCTCTCCTTCTTGTTTTCATACACGGTCAGGGCAATCTGGGTGGTACCGGCCTCCTGCCGGCTGCTCTCTGCCACGGCGATGTCGATCTGGGTCTTTACCATGGCGGTAATCCGCCCGTCGGCATCCACCAGCACCACATAAATCCGCTCCAGCGGCTGGAAGAGCTTGCCGGGGGCCACTCCCGTAAACGTGCCGGTCTCGCTCTCCAGTATGGTCTGGCCCCGCTGGGTGATCCGGATGGTGCCCGGGACGCTGTCCGACCAGTAGGGCGTCACCTGTAGATCCACCACTTCCTCCGAGCCCTGTTCAAAGCTCTGGCTCTCGGTCAGGGCGTTGATCTGCGCCCCGCCCCGGGTCATGGTCACTTCCGTCAGGTTTTCCTCTCCAATGTTTTCCGAAATGGAGATAAACAACTCCACCAGGGCCTGAATATCCTCCGCCTCAAAGTAATTCTGCTCGGTGCCCGCCACATTGATCAGCAGCTGCCGCTGGGTCGCTGTGGGAGTGAGGCCCACGGTATAGATGTAGTAATCCGCCCGCATGGCGGCCGCCTGGGTGAGGATGGAGCTCTGGGAATCGGAAGGCGCGCCGTCGCTGAACAGAATCACGCTCTTCACGTCGGACTCCGACTCCGACAGCATGGCGTTTACCGCATCCAGCCCCTTCAGGTAATAGGTGCTGCCGGTGGCGGTCATGCGGTTGACCCGGTTGTGCAGCCACTCCACGTCGGTGGACAGGGGCATCTCCACCGCAGCCTCACTGGCATAAGAGATGACAGCGATGCGGGTGTTGGTCAATCTGCCCCCCACCTGGTCGGCAAAGGTGTTCACCGCCTCTTTCAGCGCGGTGAGCCGGCTGCCGGCCATACTGCCGGACACGTCCAGCAGCAGCACAATATCCCGGGTGGGCAGGGTATCGTCCCACATGGACCACTGGGCGGCGGGATACTGGGAAACCGCCTCGTCACTCCAGCCGTCGGCGGTCTTGGGGTAATAGGCCTTGTATCCTTCTGCCGGGGGCATGGCGTTCTGGCCGATCTGGGGCAGATCCCCGCAGAAAATCATGGTGTCCACATTTCCACACCCGGCAAAGGCGTCATCCCCCACCGTCTGGAGGTTGGCCGACAGCTCAATCCGCTTCAGGGACGTGCACCCCGCGAAAGCCCGGCTGCCCACCTCCGTCACGCTGTCAGGCAGCACCACGCTGGTCAGCTCCGTGCAGTCGGCAAAGGCGCCGTCCGCAATGCTGGTGATCTCCGGGCCAATGGTCACGTGTCCCACATAGTTTTTCAGCCCATACCACGGCGCCTGTTCCCCTTCCAAGGATATGGCCCCGGTGCCGCTGATGGTCATCTCCCGCTCTTCCAGATCCAGCGACCACTGGGCGTCCGGGCCGCAGTCGCCCCCAAGGGCGCAGCCCCGAAACGCGTCCACTCCTATGGTCACGTCTGTGGGCAAATTGATGGAACGCAGGGCGCTGCATCCGTCAAAGGCATAGTTTCCAATGCTGGTCAGGGTATCCGGCAGGACAATGGCCGTGAGGCCGGTGCACTTTTGGAACGCACTGCCTCCAATGCTGGTCAGGGTGCTGGGCAGGATGACCTCCTCCAAAGAAGCGGCATTGGAAAACACATAGGAAGGCAGCGCCGTTACGCCCTCGGGCACCGTCACCTGTTTCAGAGCCGTACAGCCGGCAAAGGCCCCGCTGATGCCCACCGTGGTCAGCCCCTTGGGGTAGTTCATGCTGGCCAGAGCGGTACAATTCTGGAACGCATTGCTCTCCAAGGTGGTCAGGCTGTCCGGGAACACCACCGACGTCAGGTTGGAGCAGCCCAAAAAGGCATACATGCCAATTTCCGTCAACCCCTGGGGGAGCGTCAACGTGGTGAGACCGGTACAGGATCGGAATGCATTGCTGCCAATCTCCGTCAACCCCTGGGCAAACGTCACCTCGGTCAGGCTGGTGCAGTTCTGGAAGGCGTTGCTGCTAATGGCGGTCAAAGTGCTGGGCAGAGATAGTTTTGTCAGGTTGGAACACCCATAAAAGGCATTGCTGCCCATCTGCGTCAGCCCCTCAGGCAGGACTACCGAGATCAGGCCGGTGCAGTTCTGGAACACATTGCTGCCAATGGTGGTCAAGGTGCTGGGCAGGCTGACCTCTTCCAGGGAGGCACAGTTATAAAACACACGGTCGGGCAGCGCCGTTACCCCCTCGGGCACCGTCACCTGCTTCAGGGCTGTGCAGCCGGAAAACACCCCGCTGCTGCCCACCGAGGTCAGCCCCTTGGGATAGGTGATGCTGGCCAGGGCGGCACAATCCCGAAACGCATAGTTCCCCATAGTGGTCAGACTGTCCGGGAACACCACCGACGCCAGGTTGGAACAGCCCGCAAAGGCATATGTTTCAATCTCTTCCAAGCCCTCGGGGAGCGTCAATGTGGTCAAACCCGTACAGTACCGGAACGCATTGCTGCCGATGGTGGTCAGGGTGTCAGGCATGGATATCTGCGTCAGGCCGGAGCACTGATAAAAGGCATTGCCGCCCACCTGCGTCAGCCCCTCAGGCAAGACCACCGAGCTCAGACCGGTACAGCCCTGGAATACGTTGCTGCCGATGGCAGTCAAGGTGCCGGGCAGGCTGACCTCTTCCAGGGCGGCACAGTTGTAGAACAAATAGTTGGGCAGCGCCGTTACCCCCTCGGGTACCGTCACCTGTTTCAGGGCCGTGCAGCCGGAAAACACTCCGCTGTTGCCCACCGAAGTCAGTCCCTCGGGATAAGTAATGCTGGCCAGGGCGGTACAATCCCGGAACGCATGTCTTTCCAAGGTGGTCAGGCTGTCCGGGAACACCACCGACGCCAGCTTGGAGCAGTCCGCAAAGGCATATGTGTCAATCTCCGTCAGCCCCTGAGGAAGCGTCACCGTGGTCAGGCCAGCGCAGTTCCGGAACGCATAGCTGCCAATGGCAGTCAAGGTGCTGGGCAGGCTGACCCCTTCCAGGGAGGCACAGTTGTAAAACACACGGTCGGGCAATGCCGTTACCCCCTCAGGCACCGTCACCTGTTTCAGGGCCGTGCAGCCGGCAAATGCCCCGTTACTGCCCACCGAGGTCAGCCCCTTGGGATAGGTGATGCTGGCCAGGGCGGTACAATTCTGGAACGCATGGCTTCCCAAGGTGGTCAGGCTGTCCGGAAACACCACCGACGCCAGATCGGAGCAGCCCGCAAAGGCGTATGTTCCAATCTCTTCCAAACCCTGGGGAAGCGTCAACACGGTCAGGCCGGTGCAGTCCCGGAACGCATAGCTGCCAATGGCAGTCAAGCTGCCGGGCAGGCTGACCCCTTCCAGAGACGCGCAGTCCTGGAACGCATTGCTCCCTAAGGTGGTCAGGTTGTCCGGGAACACCACCGACGCCAGGTTGGAACAGCCTGCAAAGGCGTATGTTCCAATCTCTTCCAAGCCCTGGGGAAGCGTCAACCCAGTCAGGCCGGTACAGTTCCGAAACGCATTGCTGCCAATGACAGTCAAGGTGCTGGGCAGGCTGACTCCCTCCAGGGAGGCGCAGTTGTAAAACACATAGTTGGGCAGTGCCGTTACCCCCTCAGGCACCGTCACCTGTTTCAGGGCCGTGCAGCCGGAAAACGCCCCGCTGCTGCCCACCGAGGTCAGCCCCTTGGGGTAGGTAATGCTGGCCAGGGCGGTACAATTCCGAAACGCATAGCTCCCCAGGGTGGTCAGGCTGTCCGGAAGCACCACGGAGGTCAGCCCGTCACAATTCTGAAAGGCATAATTTCCAATGCTGGTCAAGGTACTGGGCAGCGTGATGGCAGTAAGCGCTTCGCCGCTGAACACGCTGCTGCCAATGGCCACCACAGGGCTGCCCTCGATTTCAGCGGGGATGGTCACGGCCCCGCCGGCGCCGGTATAGTCCGTAATGGTCACACCGGTTTCCGTCAGGGAATAGCCGAAGTCCTCAAATACCCCGGTGCTCAAAAGCGCCCCGGTCAGCTCCTCTTCTTCCGGCAGGGCCGGGGGTTCCGATGGTTCTTCTGAGACAACCTGAACCACAGAACCCTCAGAGACCGCGGAATCCCGCACCTCTCCCGCACCCCGGGCCTCCAGCGGCAGCAAAGATGCCATAAAGACCAACGAAAGTACCCATGCAAGCATTCGTTTTGCCATAATGATCCCCCCTGTTTTCCTCTCTGTGCCTTGTTAGGACTGTAACAACTTGAACAACAGCAAGGCGCCGAGACCCTCCAAAGGAAAAACCGTCAACTGGACACGTTGATAATGCTTGCGCAGGGCCCCGGCCAAGAAATTAATATAATTATACTATAGTCCGAACTATTTTCAACCTCATTTCATAAAATATCCACAAGCTGGAATCCAATAATTCCCCTACAGGCGAATGGCCGTGCCGGGAGGTTAAAAAGGCGGCAGCCGGATCTCCCGGCTGCCGCCCTGAATAAAACTCGCGCTATCTGTACCGCAAATGGCGTATGGGCAGAATGGAACATTGGCCCGACGCTCAGAAGCCTCGCCGGCGCCTTTCTGCCCTTGGCTGCAAACTGGATGCCCTCAATGTCATACGCCTTAGATTATGAATTGCGATTCGCGCTTTTCCCCCGGCGCTGACATCAGTCAGCCATCCTGAGGGGCTGGCCCCGCACCGCCAGGCTGTCAAACACGTCCTGGAAAAGGGTGTCACAGTTCACGCCGCCCACAGCTACCATAATCAGATTTCCTCCCCACAGGAAGCTCAAAATGCTCATGCGATCAAAAAATTCAAACTGAGTACCCGATACCAGTTCTGTCAAATAGGCCTCCACATCCCCAAAACGCACCAGGGTGCTGCTGAGCTGGGCGCCTTGGAAATTCTCAGATAATATGTTCGAAATCTCCTCAGAGGATATGAAATCTGCGATACTGGCGTTGTATACTCCAGGAATCTCCTCATAATTTACGAAAACCTCCAGGGAAGATGCGTTGTCTTTGCCCACATACTGGTAGCACATGCCATCCGCAGTAATTTGACTGGCCTGGGGAAAATTCAAGGAGAGCAACTCACTGCCCCCGGCGGTCAAAATAACCGCTCTGCGCAGCAGCAAGATTTCCTGGCGCAGCGCGGGTACTGCCAGGCGCGCCAGGATGGCGGCGGCTTCCGCCCGCGTGATGTTGTTGGCGGGAGAGAAGGTTCCGTAGCGGTCGCCGCCGGTGAGAACACCGGCCTCATAGAGAGTGTAGATAGCCGGAGCATAGAGCCAGTCTTCTGGCACATCGGGCAGGCTGGTAATCGTGTTGATGGCGGTGAGCTCCTCCGTGGGGATGGCGTTGTAGAGAAGCTGGGCCATCAGGTAGCGGGGAGCGGGGGCTGTATAGTCGGTAAAGGAATCGGCGTAGATAAATCCGTTGGCAATGGCGTAGTCCACATAGGGCTGGTACCAGGGATTTCCGTTGGTAATGGTGCTCTGGCCGGTGGTATAAATCTCATGGACCCGGTCGGCCATAGCGATGGCCTCCGCAATGGACAGGACCCCCAGCGGGGTAAAGGTATTGCTGCCTGTCCCATTCATCAGGCCGTATTCGTAGCATGCGGCGGCCCACTGGGTGCCCCAGTAGCTGTCGGACATATCAGCAAACTGGCCGGCATAGGTGTTGGACTTCTGGAAGTTGGACATTCCGCTGCTGGCTGCCATGGACGGGGTGGCTAGGCTTACACAGAGAATAACGGTCAAAATCAGGGACATGACTTTTTTCATTGCGACACACACTCCTATTACATTGTTCGGGCCCAGCTGAAATAGCCCCATAGAGCTCAGAAGAAATCGCCAATTTGAGTTCAAAAGAAAAAGCCATTACTGAAACCTTTCAGACCCCTTATACTGGACAGTGACCAAACAACCCAGTAGAAAGGATTCGTATG
>CASEOA010000015.1 GCA_949289455.1 uncultured Eubacteriales bacterium | reverse complement strand
CTCCAGCGGCAAGGTTATCTGGTGACTGCTCCAACTACTGCTTAGGCTTTTAGCATAACTTCATTTTTCGCCCGCTTTTAGGGGGCGTGGTCTTATGCGCTCTTTTTCGGAATGGTACTTAAATCACAATGTTTCAACCTTCTCCTCTGAGTGAAGTCACGGCCCACGGAGACCGGCCAGACGATGCCCTACGGCAAGGCGTGCCCGGGCAGGTGCCGAAACAGGCCCTGAAAAAACGTATCCTTCTTGCTGCCAGATCATTCTGACAGGCGATAGATCCATAGGAAAGAAGGGTATACTGCATAAAAATTATATACGGTCGGGAAAAGATATGCAACAACAATCGTGTTTTTCTGCGGACAAACTTGATGAAGGGGAAACCCGAGAGAAGTAGGGCTTGCAAAGGGGGCTTCTTTCGTGTATAATATCCTTCAGCCGTATTGTGCCGGTGTGGTGGAATGGTAGACGCAGCGGATTCAAAATCCGCCGGTGGCGACACTGTGTGGGTTCGAGTCCCACCACCGGCACCATCGTCGGAGCAAGCCTGGAGTGGCTTGCTCCGATTTTTTTCAGGCCCAGGCGGTGATCGGGCTCTGGGGAGAGAGAAGGAAGCGGCGGAAGGGCGGAGAGGGACCACATGGAAAACCAACTGCTGATGCAATTTGACAGGATACAGGACTACTGTTTTCAGCTTTTTCGGGACAAAAATGGAGACTATGGCCCTACCTGGTTCTTGTACCGGTTCCAGTCGCTGAACGACGAGATCTGGCGGAAGGCCAAACGCATCCGTACCCTGGAGGAGCATGAGGACCGGGCCTGTATTCCGGAGGGCAGAGACGTGGAATATGTGGGGATCATCAATTACTGCGTCATGTTTCTCATCAAACTGGATTCCAACTCCGGACTGCCCAGCGGGGACGATATTGCCGAAAACCTGGAAATGCTGGATGAAGTAGACGAGCAGACGCTGTTTGAAGCATACCAGGCCCAGATGGCCAGAGTACGGGAGCTGCTCATCAAAAAAAACACGGATTACGGCGACGCATGGAAGAGCATGTCCCTGACCTCTATGACGGATCAGGTGATCATCCGGGTGTACCGCATTCGGAAGATCCTGCAAAATAAGGGCAAGTGCACCGTGTCCGAGGGGGTCGCTGCCCAGCTTCATGACATCATCAATTACTGTGTGTTTGCCCTCATCAAGATGGATTCCGGGCTGATCTTTCAGGGGTGAACTCTGGAATATGATCTGACCCAGGATATGGAATAACCAAACCCGGAGCCTTGCCGCGCTGCTGCGGCAGGACTCCGGGTTTGCTGCACAGGGACTTGTGCCCGTCAGACGGTGTCTGACAGGATAGAAAAGCGTATCGCCGGGTACCAGAGATTGACACGTTTCTGGGGAAATCCTATAATAAAAGCACATGGAAGAATAGGGCCGGTCAGGCCAACGGCCGGCGGCACAATACAAGGAGTGAGGACAAACCATGCGCATACTGCCAGCCCAAACCATTACGGAGACAGTGGCCCGGCTGTGTATCACGGCCAATACCAGACTGCCTCAGGATGTAAAGGACACCATTGCCGCCGCCCGTCGGGCGGAGCCCTGGCCGGTGGCCCAAGATATTTTGGATAAAATTATGGAGAATTATTCCATTGACGGCGACATCCCCATCTGTCAGGACACCGGCATGGCCTGCGTGTTCCTGGAGGTGGGGCAGCAGGTCTGCATCGACGGGGATCTGACCCGGGCGGTGGACGAGGGGGTGCGCCGGGGCTATGCCGAGGGTTATCTGCGCAAGTCGGTGGTAGCCGACCCGCTGGACCGGGTGAACACCGGCGACAATACTCCCGCCATGCTGTACACCACTCTGGTACCCGGGGATCGGGTGAAGATCACCGTGGCCCCCAAGGGCTTTGGCAGCGAGAACATGAGTCGCATCGCCATGCTCAAGCCCTCCGACGGGTTGGAGGGGGTGAAGGCCTTTATTCTGGACACGGTGGAGCAGGCGGGGCCCAATCCCTGTCCCCCCATTGTGGTTGGGGTAGGCATCGGCGGCACCTTTGACAAGTGCGCCCTGTTGGCCAAGCAGGCCCTGCTGCGGGAGATGGGCTCCCACCATCCCAAGCCCTTCTACGCGGCGCTGGAAGAGGAACTGCTGGAGAAGATCAACGCGCTGGGCATCGGTCCCCAGGGCTTTGGCGGCAGGACCACCGCCCTGGCCGTCCACATTGAGACCCTGCCCACCCATATCGCCGGTCTGCCCTGCGCGGTAAACATCAACTGCCACGTAGCCCGGCACGTCAGCGAGGTGCTTTGATATGGCAAACTACATCACCGCCCCCCTCACTCCGGAGGTGGCCCGCACACTGCGTGCGGGGGAGAGCGTCTACCTCTCCGGCACCGTGTACACCGCCCGGGACGCCGCCCACAAGCGGCTGTGCGCCCTGGTGGCGGAGGGCAAACCCCTTCCCTTTCCTGTGGAAGGGTCCGTGATCTACTATGTGGGGCCCTCCCCGGCCCGGCCCGGACAGCCCATCGGGGCCGCCGGTCCCACCACCAGTTATCGTATGGACGCCTACGCCCCCACGCTGCTGCGGCTGGGGGAGCTGGGCATGATCGGCAAGGGCAAGCGGAGCGACGAGGTGATCCAGGCCATGCGGGAGACCGGCGCGGTCTATTTTGGCGCCATCGGCGGGGCGGGGGCCCTGCTGGCCCGGTGCGTCAAATCCGCCCGGCTGGTGTGCTATGAGGATCTGGGCGCCGAGGCCATCCGGGTTCTGGAGGTGGAGAACCTGCCTCTCACCGTAGTCATCGACAGCCAGGGCAATAACCTCTACGAGACGGGACGGGCCGACTACCTGCGGCAGTACGGGGAAGCCTGACAGATTTGAGACAAAAAGATAGGCTGGAAGCCTAGTTCGGGCTGTCCAGCCTATTTTTTGTCCGCGGCACAACCTCCCGGCTGTTGGGCGGCATTTGTTTCCTGGTGGATGGTCAGGGTCAGCTTTTTCCCAGTTCCACGGTCTTGTGGTAGGCGGCCTCCACCGCCTGGATGGCGGCGGAGCGGAAGGACTTTTCCTCCAGCACCGCCACCCCGGCGATGGTGGAGCCACCGGGGGAGCACACCTCATCCTTGAGCTGGCCGGGGTGTTTGCCGGTCTCCAGCACCATGGCGGCGGAACCCAGCACCATCTGGGCGGCGTACACCATAGCCTGCTGCCGGGGCAGGCCCACCTTTACCCCGCCGTCGGCCAGGGCCTCGATAAAGGGGTAGACAAAGGCGGGGCCGCAGCCGGCGATGGCGGAGAAGGCATCCATCTGACTCTCGGACAGCCGCTCTACCCGTCCTGCCTTGGCCAGGATGGACTCCACTCCCTGGAAGTGTTCCTCTTTGGCCTCCGGCTCCCCGGTGAGGGCAAGCATCCCCATGCCGATGGAGGCGGGGGTGTTGGGCATGATGCGCAGCACGGCGGGAGCGTAATCCAGCCCCTCCAGCCAGCTCCGGAGGGTGGCGATCTGGATGCCGGCGGCGATGGTCACCAGTACCTTGTCCCGGTGCTGGGCCAGCACGGGCACCAGCTCCCGCACCACCCCCGCCATGACCTGGGGCTTGACACAGAGAAACACATACGCCCCCTGGCGGGCGGCCTCTCCGTTGCTGGGGGCGGCGGCGCAGCCCAGACGGTCGGCCAGGGCCTGGGCCCGGGCGGTATCCCGGTCAGTAATGACCACTTGGTCGGGGCCCACCGCCTGACAGGCGGCCTGGATCAGGGCGCCTCCCATATTGCCGGTGCCGATAAACGCGACTTTTTTCATAACAGATCCCTGCTTTCCTTGGTATGATGCAATCAGAGCCAGCTTTTGTTGCCGGCTGAGCTGTTTGATCCGGTATTCACGGCCCAGGGCAGTCCCCTTGTCGGGGCAGGCCTCCCGATAGACCACCGCCACCGGCAGGCGGCTGCGGGTGTATTTGGCCCCCTTGCCCCGGTTGTGGACGGCTGCCCGTCTGTCCACGTCGGCGGTAGTGCCGGTGTACAAGGTGCCGTCGGCGCAGCGCAGGATATAGACCCAGTAATCCATGGCCTCACCAGTCCGGGTGAAGGACAGGGGACAGGGGGAGCTCCCGCAGTACCGCCTGTACAGCGGCCTCGTAGTCCAGGGGGTCCCTGGCCTTTTTGATGGCCTTGGACAGCTTTTCGCCCCCTTCGAACAGCCCCATCAGGTAGAACCAGACCTCCTTCATCCGCAGCATGGCATTGCGGCGGCTGCCGAAGGCGGCGGCGTAGGTCTCATAGATCTGGGTCACGAAGCCCTCCAGCTCCTGCTTGCTGGCCGGTGGGCCGCCCTTGACCCGCCTTGCCAGGGCCGGGTCCCCTGCCAGCCCCCGGCCCAGCATGATGTGCTCCGCCCCGGGGAAGGAGGCCTGAAAGGCGGCAATGTCCCCCGGTGTGTACAGGTCTCCGTTGTAGCACACCGGGAAGGGGCTGCCCTCCAGGGCGGCGGCAAAACACGCCAGCCGGGGGGTATTTTTATACATGTCTTTCTGTACCCGGGGGTGGACAATAAGCCGGGCCAGGGGATACTTGCGAAAGATGGCCAGCAGGGTAGGAAATTCCTCCGGGGAGAGCAATCCCACCCGGGTTTTGACCGAGATGGCGCAGCAGCAGTGGGAGAAGATATCCTCCAGGAACCGGTCCAGCTCCTCGGGAAAGCCCAGGAAGCCGGAACCCTTGCCCTTGGCCACCACGGTGCCTGAGGGACAGCCCAGGTTCAGGTTGACCTCTCCGTAGCCCAGATCGGCCAGGGCGTTGGCTGCCCACAGAAAGTCGGCGGCGCTGCGGGTGAGCAGCTGGGGCACCGTGTCCATCCCCAGGTTGTGCTGGGGCAGCACTTCCCGCAGTTCCCGTTTGGTGAAGCGGTGATCCTGGGTGGGGGAGAGGAAGGGGGTATAGTACCGGTCCACCCCGCCAAACCAGCGGTGGAGGGCCTGGCGGTAGTATACGGTGGTGAGCCCCTCCATGGGGGCGAGGGATACGTTCAAGCCCATCTCTCCTTGCTGTCGAAGGTTCTGCCTACCATCCTAGCAAAATTGCGGTACACCGTCAAGCGGAAGGTGCACGAAAAACCCTTGACAACGGCGGAGGGATATGGTAGGCTTAAGTAGGGGTTAGCGTAGGCTAACCATTTTGTGTGCACAAAGATTAGCGATAACTAACTAAGGAAGGAGCCCACGCCATGTGTCTCAGCGCCGCCCTCATTGAGCATGCCGCCCCTACCCTGGCGGGCTTGAAGCCCGCCAGCCTGTTCCGGATTCAGCCCGGCGGGGAGGATTTTATCCCCCAGTTCCAACACTGCCGTGAGGAGCTTGCCCGGCGGGGGCTGGCGCTCACGCTGCTGAAAGGGTGCCGCAGGACCGGCGCTTACCTGGTATACCTCTACCGGCAGCGGGGGTTGGAGCGGGTGCTGGCCCAGCCGGAGCACCGGGCGTTTTTGCTGGAGATGGGCTATACCCCCTGGGATGATCTGCGGGGCTGCCTGCGGCAGCTGGCTTCCCGGCTGTGCCTGGAGGAGGACTTCCCCCATGAGATCGGGGTGTTTCTGGGCTATCCACTGGAGGATATCCGGGGCTTTATGGCTCACAAGGGGAAGAACTATACCCTGTGCGGCTGCTGGAAGTGCTATGGCGATCCCCAGCAGGCCGCCCGTACCTTCCGGGCTTATCAGAGCTGTACCCGGGACTATCGGCGGCGGTACCGCCGGGGGGCCACCCTGGGGCAGCTCATCGTGGCGGCCTGAGGGGCTGGGAACGGTGGCCCGGTGGAAAAACGCAGATTTTGCGCAGAAGCGGGCCGGTTTTTTGCAGTATGGTGACAAGGACAGAATTCTTGCTAAACTAAATAAGATATCTAGGCTGAAAGAGTCGAGGAGAGAGGGGGCCTTGTATTTGGTGAGCAAGAGAGCTGTTGCGGCTGCGGTCTGCCTGAGCCTGCTGCCGCTGGCCGGGTGTGTGAGCAAGCGCGCACCCTCCAACGAGGAACTGTGGGCAGCCGCCATGGCTGACGCGGTGTTCAGCGAGGACGGTGAGGTGATGGACTTGGTCTGCCTGACGCGGCAGGATTCCCGGGTCATCTGGGATGAGGCGGGGGAGCGGGTGCTGCTGGTCACCTGGCACGGCTATGAGGAACCGTGTGAACCAGGAGATTCCTTCCCGTACCAAGACATCTGGGCCACCTCTCTGGGAGAGTGGACAGACTGGTATCAGGAGTATGGCGGCGGCGTCACCGACTGGGGCCTGCGTTTTGCGCAGCTGCTGGGTATGCCGGATGATGGCAGCTGTACTCGGTTTACCGCCTTCTGGATCTTCCCGACGGAGGTGATCCGCCCCGCCTATGTGACCGACGTGACGGCCCAGATGGAAAACGGATATGACAACGTTACAGATCCCACCTATCGGGCCTGGTTTGACAGCAACATCATCTACTCCTATTTTGAGAGCGAGTACCCCTGGACCAGGCTGGGCTACACCTATGACTGGAGCGGCGGGGATTCGGTATACGGCCTGACAGAGTTTTTGATTGCCGACGGAAGTGAGGCGGAGGTCGCCTTTACCTGTTCCACAGAGGACTTTGCGGCCTGGCTGGAGTCCCAGTCCTGACCAAGCGAGCCAGCACCGCCTGGATACAGAATAAAAGCGGGGCTGCTGCAACATCATGCAGCAGCCCCGCTTTTGTGCTGCCCGCCATCTGCTGCGGGCTGTGGGCCTTACCGCTTATCCTTGGAGGCGGCCTCCACCCCCACCATGTCCACGGTGGCCTTGCCGGTCTCGCTCAGCTCGTTGTAGTCCGGGATGGAGCCAACAATATTTTCTGCCAGCCAGTCCATGCCCATGATCTGCTCCGGGGTCAGATCCCCGTCCAAAATCCGGCCTCCCTGGGCGTAAAGTTTGCCGCGGAAGGGGTAGTAGAGGTCGGCCTGGATGCAGTTTTGCAGCAGTTCGGCCAGTTTCCGGGTGCTGGGGGGCACCTTGTCGGTGCAGCCCAGGGCCACCACTCCGGCGGACATGCCCCAGTAGTAGTTCAGGGCCTTTTCGCTCTCCTCGTACTCCGCCTGGAAGGATTTGTCCTGGATGCGCCGGAGCATGGCCTCGTAGTAGGCCCCCCACTTCCATACCGGAGCGGCCAGGATCACCCGGTCCTCCCCAGAGATCAGGCACAGGCCGAAGCTGGTCCAGCTCCGGTCCCCCTTCCGGGTCAGGTCCCGGGCGGAGATCAGGCGGATGTCCCGCTGGGTCAACCGGCGGATGGCGGCCTCGGTCCCCCCCACGGTGGACCACTCCAGGTAGACCTTGGTGCGGGGATTCACCATTTGAACCCCCAGGGCAAAGGCATTGATACCGGCGATCTGACCGTAGATGGGGTAGTCGCACAGGTAGCCCACGCTGTCCACCCCCGCCAGGCTGCCGGCGATGGCGCCGATGATGAATTTGGCCTCATACATCCGGGCGTAGTAGGTGCGGATGTAGCGGTGGGACTTGTTCAGGGAGCAGTTGAGGATGGTGACCTTGGGGTACTCCACCGCCGCCCGGAGAGAGGCGGGCAGCAGCCGGGGGGAGGTGGTGAAGATGACGGTGTTGCCGTCCCTGATAGCCTGTCGGATGACCGCCAGCGGGTCGCCGTCCAGGGCGTTGAAGTAGGGGGTGGTCTGAATGGCGTCGCCGAACACCCGCTGCACATGGAGCCGGCCCTGCTCATGACCGTTGGTCCAGCCCGATTCGGTGGGGGTCTTGTCGTGGATGAAGGCCACCCGGAGGGGCCCCTTCTCGCCGGCGGAGAGAACCTTGGCCCAAATGCCCGGCTTCTTTTCCTCCGGGGCCAGCTTCACGTCGATCTGGGCCTCCTGCTGTTGGAGGACAATTTCCTCCCACAGGCTGGATACCAGGCGGCTGATCTCGGCGGCCAGCTTGTTGCGGAGGGCGGGATAGCCGTAGACCTTGATGACCGCCAGCATGGCATCCCCCACCGTGGAGGAGAGCTGCTGGCCTCCGTGGGACTCGTAGGCCTGGCGGAAGGCGTAGTAGGCCGAGGCGAAGTCCCTCCGGTCCTCCTCGGTCCACCGCTCTTCCGGCCCTTTCCCCAGCAGCTGCTGGAGCTGGAGGTAGCTGCCCGGCCTGGAGAACTCCACATAGCTGATCCGGCTGAGGCGGACGAAGTCCAGCAGCTCGTAGTAAAGCTCCACCTCCTTGCTGCCGTTGCGCTCGGGCAGAATCTGGGTGACCCCGGCGCTTACCATGTCGGCCCCGAAGAATTTCAGCACGCTGACCCGCTTGTTGCCCTCCTGGACGTAGTAGCGGTTCATGTATTCATAGACCTTGATGGGGTCCCGGATACCCTCCTCTATATGGGCCTGGCACAGGGCCTGCCACTTGTCGGCAAACTCCGAGTTCTCCTCCAGCAGGGGCATGAAGTTCCGGGCGAAGGCGTTGGTGCGGAACCCGGTGCAGGTGCCCACCACAAATTCCAGGGGGATCTGGAGCTGTCCCAGGTCCACCCCCCGGTTCAGCCGGTCCCGGGATACAAAGTCGTCCAGAACCGGTAAATAGGGGTATTTCCCCCGGGAGGTACAGGCGCGGAATTCTCTTTGGGCGCGCCGCTGTGCTTCTTTATAGTAGAACCTGGGCATAGCAACTCTCCTTTCCTGCCCCCGCTTCCGGCAGGAGGCGGTGAGACGGGCTTTTTCAAGAAATCATGGACGGTTCCTCTTGGTGTTCCACGGTATCTATGATATACTTGGATCAAGATTTGATGCGGTTGGGAGGGAGTCCTTGTGAGAGAATTCTCTTTTTCCATCTTTCCAAACGAGAATTTCCTGGATCTGCGGATCTTTCAGCACGGCTATGAGCAGTGTGAGTCCCTCCAGTCCTTTGGCCCCTTCATCCGCAACCACTATCTCTTCCACTATGTCATATCCGGACGGGGCTCTCTGGATGCCACGGAGGAGGACGGGGTCACCACCCGGCGGTATGAGCTCCAGGCGGGGCAGGGGTTTCTCATCTGCCCCGGCCTGATCAACACCTATTTTGCCGACGAGTACCATCCCTGGAAGTATGTCTGGATCGAATTTGACGGCCTTCACGCCTCGGAGTCCCTGCGGTACGCCGGGCTTACCGCCGCCCAGCCCATCTACCAGGCGGACAGCCCGGCCCAGAGCGCCGAGGTACGGGACCTGATGCTCTACATCGCCGAGCATCCCAATGCATCCGCCCTCCACCTCATCGGGTACCTGTACCTGTTTGTAGACGCCCTGTGCCGGTCCTCCGTCACCCGCCTCAGCGCCCAGGGAAGCCAGCTCAAGGACTTCTATATCCAGGAGGCGGTGAACTACATCGAGCAGAACTACCAGCGCAATCTGACGGTGGAGGAGGTGGCCGATGCCTGCCGGCTCAACCGCAGCTATTTCAGCAAGCTGTTCAAGGACAATATGGGCTGTCCGCCTCAGGAGTTTCTCATCGGGGTGCGGCTGGCCAAAGCGGCTGAGCTGATGAGCAGCAGCAGCGCCCCCATCAGCGAGATCGCGGTGCGGTGCGGCTACTCCAATCAATTCCACTTCTCCCGGGCCTTCAAAAAACGCTACGGCGTGCCACCCCAGAAGTGGCGGGCCCAGAACCAAAAGCGAGCTTTGCTGCACAGTGAAAAGAGATGAAGGGCTGGCCACAGAATCTGCGGCCAGCCCTTTCCGTTATTCTGCCTGCAGCCAGAGCCGGAGACACTGATATTCTCCCAGCATGGGGATGGGATAGCCGGCCTGCATCAGTACGTCGCCGGGCCACAGCGTGGAATCGCCGGTGATTCGGTACCGCAGTCCGGGCTCCAGGCCCCGCAGCTTGACCCGCCGGAAGGGCGGGCCGGCGTGGACCTGTCCGGAAACCAGGCACAGGAGCGCGGTGCGCTTGTCGGGGGACACGTGGGCCCAGGCAGTGGGCGCCCCGTCGGCGGAGGGGGCAGTCAGCCGGTAATAATCGCCAGTCTGCACCAGGTCATAGCTCTCCTGGTAGTCCCGGATCTGCCGGGTCACCATGGCCTTTTCCTGGTCGGACAACTTGCTCAGGTCCATCTCGTAGCCGAAGGTGCCAGACAGGGCCACAGCCCCCCGGGTCTCCAGGGGCATGCTGCGGCCGGTTTGCTCGTTGGGCACAGCGGAGACGTGGGCCCCCATGGTGGAGGGGGGATAGGCGAAGGAGGTGCCGTACTGGATGGACAGCCGGTCAATGGCGTCAGTGTTGTCGCTGCACCAGATCTGGGGGGTGTAGTACAGCATGCCCATGTCAAACCGGCCGCCGCCGCCGGAACAGCCCTCGATGAGGGTGTTGGGGTTGGCTTGGCGGAACCGTTCCAGCAGGTCGTAAACCCCCAGCACATAGCGGTGGTAGACCTCCCCCTGGCGCTCTGCGGGCAGGGCGGCGGACCAGACCTGGGCAAGGGCCCGGTTCATGTCCCACTTCAGATAGGAGATCTGGGCGCTGTCCAGCAGAGTCTGCAAGGCCTGGAATACATAGTCCCGCACCTCGGCACGGGTGAAGTCCAGCACCAGCTGGAACCGGCCCCGGGTATAGGGCCGGCCCGGCGGGTTAAGGACCCAGTCGGGGTGATCCTGGTAGATCTGGCTGTCCTCGGATGCCATCTCTGGCTCGATCCACAGGCCCAGCTCCAGACCGAGGGCTTTGATCTCCGCCGACAGGCCGGACAGGCCGCCGGGGAGCTTTTTCCCGTTGGCCCACCAGTCGCCCAGGCTGCTGGAGTCGTTGTCCCGGTGGCCGAACCAGCCGTCGTCCAGAACGAACATCTCGATACCCAGCGCCGCAGCCTGCTTGGCGAACTGGAGCAGCCGCTGGTGGTCGTAGTCGAAGTAGAAGGCTTCCCAGCTGTTGATCTGGACGGGCTTGCGCCGGTTCCGCCACACATCCCGGACCAGGTGAGTCCGGACGGCCCGGTGGAACTGCCGGCTCATCTGGCCGAACCCGTTGGGGGAGCAGACCAGAGCGGCCTCCGGGGTGGTGAAGCTCTGGCCGGGTTCCAGCAGCCAGCAGAAGTGGAAGGGGTGGATGCCCAGGGTGAGCCGGGCGTCCTCAAACTGGCTGCGTTCCGCCGCCGCCTCAAAGTTGCCGCTGTACAGCAGGGCGGCGCCGTAGCAGGTGCCGTGGTCCTCATCGGCGTGGGGCTCGCACAACATGACGAAGGGGTTGTGCTGGTGGCTGGAGATCCCCCGGATGCTGCCCACCGACTGGATGCCGGGGCGCAGCCGGGTGCGGTTGAGCCTCCGCTCCTTCACATGGCCCCCGTCAAAGGTGATAAAGTCCAAGTCGGCGCCCTGGAAGTCCAGGCACAGGGAAGCGGCCCGGCGAATCCGAATCGGAGAAGTACCCTCGTTCACGATCCGCACGGCCCGGGTGATGAGGTCGCAGTCCTCCATCACGCCGTAGAGCAGCTCCACCCGTACATGGGAGACGGCGTCCTCCAGGGTGATGGTCAGGGTCTGGGCCTCCTCCTGCCCAGCGTAAAAGGCAGGCAGGCCCTCCAGGGTATACTTGCCCTGCTCCACCTTTGCAGACACATACCGCAGGTCGGCCACCCAGCTGCCGTCGGACAGCTCCAGCTCCAGGGAGGGCAGGCGGAAATCGCCGGCCCCCGAGCCGGAGTATTCCTGGGGCAGGGTGTCCAGGGAGTAGGTGCGGTCGTTGCCCGCCTCGGCGGGGTTGGGGGAGAAGCCCCGGTCGGCATAGCGGATCAGCGGGGACAGGTCGCAGTCGCTGATTTTGGGGCCGTAATACAGATGGAGCAGAACGCCCTTGGCGTCTGCCTGTATCTGATAGGTGCTGTTACAGGTATGCAGGGTGAAGATGTTCTTCTCGTTATCTTGGAAAATCATAAAAGACTCCTCGCAAAGAAAAATCTATTGTGTTCCCCGTCAGGGGGCAGCATACGGCACAATCATTCTAAGCGATATTCAGGCCAGATTCAATAGCTGACCGTTGATTTTGTAAAAACGCGACAGCCCCGGCAGGCAGGTCAGAAACCAGTGCAGAGGCTGTCGCCATAAGAGGGGAGTAAACGGATTATTTTCCGCCGGTGTTGGCGATTCCTTCAATAAACTGGCGCTGGAAAATCATGTACAGGATCACCATAGGCAGCATGGCGAGCAGGCTGCCGGCCATCAGAACGGGGAAGTTGGTGGAGAACTGGCCCCGCAGGGTGGCCAGGCCGGAGGACAGGGTCATCATCTTCAGGTCGGAGTTGACCACCAGGGGCCACATCAGGTCGCCGTAGGCGAACACGGCGGTGAAGATGGTGAGGGCGGCCACGGAGGTGCCGGTGAGGGGGAACATGACCTTGACAAAGGTCTCAAACTGGTTGCAGCCGTCCAGGCAGGCGGCTTCACCGATTTCGGTGGGGATACCCATGTAGGTCTGCCGCAGGAAGAAGGTGCCGAAGGCGGACACGATGCCGGGGAACACCAGGGCGAACACGGTGTTGGCCATGCCCAGCTTAGCCACCATCTGGTACTGGGGCAGGATGAAGATCTGGGAGGGCAGGGACATCTGCACCAGGATCAGGCCGAAGAGGATATTCTTGCCCCGGAAGTGGAGCTTGGCGAAGGCGTAGCCCGCCATGGAGCTGAACACCACGGCGCAGATCACCCGGAAGAGGATCATCAGGGCGGTGTTCACATACATGTTCACAAAGGGCAGGGAAGCGATGGCGTCCACGAAGTTGCTCAGGTTCCACTGGGACGGGAAGATCACCGGGGGGATCTGCATGCTTTCGGTCTGGGTCTTGAAGCTGGTCAGGATCATCCACACGAAGGGGAAGATCATGATGATGGCGCCCAGGATCAGGAACACGTAGGTAAGCGCGGTGGTCAGTTGCTTGGAGCGCTGCAAAGAGCTATGTTTCATTCCTGTTCCCCTCCTTTACACATCATAATTGACCCACTTCTTCTGGCCAACGAACTGGATGACCGTGATGATGCCGATGATGGCCACGGTCCACACCACGATGGCTGCGCCGGAGCCCCGGCTGCCGGCCACGAAGGTCTCCCGGTAGAACAGGTACATCAGGCTTTGTACCGATGTCAGAGCCGGGTTGGTATCCTCCACCATCATATAGATCAGGTCGTAGACCTTGATGGAGGACATGAGCCGCATGATCATGACCACAAACAGGGTGGGGGAGACCATGGGCAGGGTGATCTGCAGGAACTGGTTGACCTTGCTGGTGCCGTCGATCTCGGCGGCTTCATAATAGCTCTTGGAGATGTTCTGCAGGCCGGCCAGCAGCAGCACGGCGTCATAGCCGATGTTGCTCCAGATGGCCACGATGGCGCAGGCGATCATGACAAATTTGGAATCGGTGATCCAGTTGATGTTGGTGCCGAAGATCTGGTTGAGGATACCGTAGTCACTGTTGAAAATCCAGCGCCACACCATGGTCACGGCGGCGGGGGCACACACCATGGGCAGGAAGAAGATGGTGCGGAAGGCGCCCTTGCCCCGGATCTTGGCGTTGAGCATCATGGCCACCAGCAGGGACAGGAACAGTCCCACAGGCACGGTCAGGATACAAAACAGGATGGTATTCCATGTGGCCCGCCAGACCTCGGGGTTCTGGAACATTTCCACATAGTTGCCGATGCCGATGAACTTATAGTTGCCGAAGCCCAGGTGCTCACAGAAGCTGGTGTAGATGGTCTGGATAAACGGCCACAGGTTGAGCACCACCAGGCCGATGATGGTGGGGGCGATCATCAGATAGCCCCAGTTCTGCTCCCGCCGGGCGGCGGCAGACAGCCTCATTGCCTTTTTTCCCATATCTCACCCCTCCTATCAGGAATCGGCCAGCTTTTTGGCGGTCTCGGTGTTGATCAGGTTCTGGATGTTGTCCAGACCGGTGTCGATGTCCACCGAGCCGTTGTAGATGCTGGTCATGATGTCCACCACGCCGCTCTTCCACTTGGGCCGGGCGGAGTTGTTGACATACTGCACGCAGTAGTCAAACTGGCTCATGATGGCGTTTTCCAGGTCCAGCTGGTAGTCGAACTGGTCAAAGGCGCTGATCCAGGTCTCCTCCAGCCCTTCATAGGCGGGGATGGCGGCGCCGGATTCACCCTGGATTCGCTGGGCCTCCTCGCCGGCAAAATACTTCAGCACATCCAGGGCAATGTCCAGGTTCTTGCCGTGGGCGCCGGTGGCGTAGGTCAGGCCGTTGGAGATGGTGGCCCGGCCGTCGCCGCTGACGGGATTGGGGGCGGCGGGCAGTGCGGCCACGTCCCACTTGCCCACCATGTCGGGGTAGTTGTTCATCTCCACCAGCAGGTTCCAGCTGCCCTCCAGGAACATGGCGCCCTTCCCGGAGAAGAAGGCGGTGCCGGGGCTGGTCTCAGCAAAGTAGGCCTGGGTGGGGCACCAGTCGTAGCTCTGGAGATTTACGTAATACTTTACGGCGTCCCGGGTGGCCTGCTGATCGAAGCCGCCCTGGGTCTTGTCCTCGGTAAGGATGCACCCGCCGTTCTGATAGACGAAGTTGTGGTAGCCCAGCTGCTCGTCGTTGTAAGCCATGTAGCCGTAGTTTCCGGTGGCATCGTAAATGGCCTGGGAGGCGGCCGTCAGGTCATCCCAGGTCCAGGTGGCGTCAGGGTAGGCCACCCCGGCAGCGTCGAACATCTCCTTGTTGTAAACCAGGCAGATGTTGTCCTTGTCCTTGGGCACGCCGTACATCCGGCCGTCGGTGCCCTGGGCGTTGCTGATGGAGATCTCGCTGTAGTGCTCTTCGTAGGGGAACAGGTCGGTGACGTCGGCCAGCATGCCGAACTCGGAATAGTAGAGGATCTGGTCGGTGTGCATCCAGAACAGATCGGGCAGGGTATTGCTTTCGGCGGCGGCCTCCAGCTTGGTCCAGTATTCGCTCCAGCTGGTGACCTGGACCTCGATCACCACATCGGGATTTACGTTGGCGGTGTAAGCATCACACATGGCCTGCATGCCGTCCCGCTGCCCCACATCCCAGATCTGGAAGGTCAGGTGGGTTTTCCCATCCGACGAACCACATCCGGCAAGGGAGACGAACAGAACTGCCGACAGCAGCAGCGCCAACATGCGTGGTACTCGTTTCATGACATCTCTCCTCCTTTTTGGCTCTTTTATCCTTACAACGGCCCCCAAAAGGTGCCGTAAAATTGTTATCATCATATAATGAAACGAGAAAACTGTACATGGAAGTGTACCGTCTAAATATACCAGGATGCCGCTTAATGCACCTTGCGTGCATATGATGCGACAAAAAGGTATATTTGAATTATTTTTGTAAAAATGTTCATTATAACGGCGTTAATATTATGCAAAATAACGAAATCATACCGGCAGTAAACCCGGGAAAAGGGAAAAACCGCTCGGGAAATCTGTCGGTTGCAGTTCCAGACTCGGAAATTCAATATATCATAATGTGCTGTGTGAGCGGCTTTACCACAAAAAGGGGTCCCGCCGGACAGGCCGTTTGCGTTCTTCCCGGGGCAGGGTCTCCATGTACTCTCCGGGGGACATACCGGTCTCCCGGCGGAACACCTTGGCGAAGTAGTTGGCGCTGGCAAAGCCGACGGCCTCCGCCACATAGGTGATGGAGGGGTCCTCCCCCTGGAGCAGCAGCTTGGCGTATTCCACCCGCAGGTGAGTGATATACCGCCCGGGGGAGACCCCGGTCTTTTTCTTAAACGTCCGGATCAGATGGGCCTTGGATACCTCCAGCCGGTCGGCCAGCTCATCCAGTCCCTCCAGGAAGGGGAACTCCTCCTGGATGATACCCACAGCGGCCTCCACCAGGGTGGAGAGGGCGCTCTCCTGTCCGTGTTCCGGAGCGGCGGGGGAGCTGATGAGATTGGCCAGCATGGTATAAGCGTAAGCGGAGGCGGAGGCGCCTCCAACCGGGACGCCCTCGTCCTCCAGCACGAAAAGGGTACGGGCCGCCTCCCGCACCGCGGCAGCCCCTCTGGGAAAGAAAGCCACCCCGTTGGTGAGTCGGTCCGCCAGCAGCCGACCGGGCAGCTCTCCCTGGAGCTGGAGCAGGATACACTGGCTGTCGCCTACCGACTGTAGGGTGAAGGCTCCGCACTGCCAGAGGGCCAGGGCCTGTCCGGGGGCCAGTACGTCGCTCTGGGTATAAGAGGTTGCCGTCACCGTGCCCTGGATGGCCCCCACCAGCCAGCATTGCAGATCGCCGGCGTAGCCCTCCCAGGCGCCGCCCGAGAGTAGGGGGAGGGCGCGGGCGGAGGTGAGGGCCAGCAGGCCATCCATTGCTTGGCCCGGGGGAGCGGGGCGAACCTCGCGGGCTTTATCCGAAGGGGAAATCATAGCGTGTTCCTCCAAAAAGAAGGACAGGAGCGGGTTACATGCCCCCTCCTGTCCTTGTGGTCCACCGGTAAGTATGCTTGGTTCAGTGGGCAATGGCCATCTCCGTCTCCTTGTCAAAGAGATGGAGCTTCTCATTTTTGAAGCTGAGGATGGCGGTGTCGCCCTCCCGGCCCTTGAAGGTGGGCTCGGTGCGGATGACGAGCCGGTTGCCCTGGCAGTCCACATGGAGGCTGATCTCCGCGCCCATCAGCTCGGCGATCTCCACGGTGGCGGTCATGCCGTCGGCGGGGCCCTGGCCGGCGTCGGCGGCGATGACATCCTCGGGGCGGATGCCCAGCACCACGGTCTTGTTCACATAGGGGGCCACGGCCTCATTCATCCGGGCGGGCAGGTCCACAGTGCTGCCGCACACCTGAACCGCGTAGCCGCTGCCCTGCTTGACCACCTTGGCGTCCAGGAAGTTCATCTGGGGGGAGCCGATGAAGCCGGCCACAAACAGGTTGCAGGGGTAGTCGTAGAGCACCTGGGGGGCGTCGTTCTGCTGAATGATGCCCTCTTTCATGACCACGATGCGGTCGCCCATGGTCATAGCCTCGGTCTGGTCGTGGGTGACGTAGACAAAGGTGGTTTGCAGCCGCTTGTGGAGGCGGCTGATCTCGGCCCGCATGGCGGTGCGGAGCTTGGCGTCCAGATTGGACAGGGGCTCGTCCAGCAGGAACACGGCGGGGTTGCGCACCATGGCCCGGCCCAGGGAGACCCGCTGCCGCTGGCCGCCGGACAGGGCGTTGGGTTTGCGGTTGAGCAGCTGCTCCAGGTCCAGGGCCCGGGCGGCCTCGTGGACCCGGCGGTCGATTTCGTCCTTGGGCACCTTCTGCTGGATCAGGCCAAAGGCAATGTTCTTATACACCGTCATGTGGGGGTAGAGGGCGTAGTTCTGGAACACCATGGCGATGTCCCGGTCCTTGGGGGCCACGTCGTTGACCAGCCGGTCGTTGATGTACAGCTCGCCGCTGGTGATGTCCTCCAGGCCGGCGATCATCCGCAGGGTGGTGGACTTGCCGCAGCCGGAGGGGCCTACCAGGATGACGAATTCCTTGTCCTGGATCTCCAGGTTCAGATCGGGGACCACAGTCACATTGCCGGGGTAGGTCTTGTTGACGTGCCGGAAAGAAATGCTAGCCATATTCCATAACCTCCATATTGTTGATCAGACGGGTAAAATATTGATGCCTGGGCGGGGCCGGATGGACGGCAGGCGCCGGAACCGGTCTCTTTGGCCCCAAGGATAGCATGGCCTCCGTCCATGCGCAACGGTAAAATGTTGATGGTACAGGTAAAATGATGACGTTTGTCCCGGAAAGCGGGGGCATATCAATAAATTACCCATGCGGTCAGTTTATTGCTATTGAATTGGGCCGCCCGGTATGATATGGTCACCATGATAACCAAATGGACAGAAGAGAGGGGATCCCTTTGTTGTTCCGCAAAGACTATGATGTGCCCGGTCCCGGCATCCGCCCGGACGAGCCGGAAAAAACCGGTCCTGCCCGGCTGCTGCAAATCATCCAGCTGGAGGTGGGCTCCATTTTCCTCTTGAATCTGTTGTTTCTGGCCTGCTGCATCCCGGTGGTCACCATCCCGCCGGCCCTGTATGCCATGAACCAGGTGATCCGCAAAATGATGCTGGATCAGCCGGTGCTGTGCTTCTACGACTTTCGCACCGCCTTCCGCACCGGCTGGAAGCGGTCCTACGCCGCATTCTTCCTCACCGCCCTGCCCATGGCGGCCTCTGGCTTCGGCGTCTGGTTCTACCTCACCCGGGCGGCTGCCAATCCGGTGATGTATCTGCCCTTTGTGGTGTGCTCCACCATTTTCCTGGTGACCCTGCTGTGCTCCGGCTGCCTGTACGGTGCCCTGGGGGCGGGGCTGCCCGTTCGGTCCGCCCTGACCCTGGCACTGGCCCTGGGTTTGGGCAAGCCCCTGCGGCCCATTGTGGCGGCGGTTCTGGGTTACGGGCTGCTGGCCTTTGGCATTCTGGAGCTGCCCATCAGCCTGATCTATGTCCTGGCGCTGGGCTTTTCCGTGCCCTGTCTGCTGTCCAACTTCTTTCTGCGCACCCTGCTGCGGGACCACTGCCCCATGCCGGAGCGTCCGCCCTGGCAGGAGGACGGCGACGGCCCGGAGGCCTGAGTCCACCGGTTAGGCCCATAAAAAAACAGCCGCATATGCGGCTGTTTTTTTATGGAAACGATTACTGTTTAACCTCGTCAAATAGGTCCAGCACCGATTGCTTGGGGGCGGGGGTGAGCAGGGAGACCACCACGATGGCCACCAGAGCGCAGCAGAAGGCGGGCAGCAGCTCGTAGATGGCCCACACGCCGCCCATGGGGGCGATGAGGAACTTCCACACAAAGACCATCACGCCGCCCACCACCATACCGGCCAGAGCGCCCCCTTTGGTGGAGCGCTTCCAGAACAGGGCCATCAGCATCACCGGGCCAAAGGCGGCGCCGAAGCCGGCCCAGGCGAAGGAGACCACCCGGAACACCGAGCTGTCGGGGTCCCGGGCCAGGAAGGCGGCGATGATGGCGATCACGATCATCACCGACCGGGCCACAATCATGCCCCGCTTGCCGCTGAAGTTGCGCTTCAAAAAGTCGTTGCCCAGATCCTGGGAGATAGAGGAGGAGGCGGCCAGCAGCTGGCTGTCGGCGGTGGACATGGTGGCCGCCAGAATGCCCGCCAGAATGACGCCGGCCACCAGGGCGGGGATGGCGCCGAACTGGCTGATGAGGCTGGCGATGCGGACGATGATGGTCTCGGAGTCGGCCAGCTGCTCCAGGGCCCCGGCACGGGTCATGGCGCTGCCCACCAGGCCGATGATGATGGCCACGCCCATGGAGATAACCACCCAGGAGGAGGCCACCCGGCGGGAGAGCTTCAGCTTGCGCTCGTCCTCAATGGCCATAAAGCGCACCAGGATGTGGGGCATCCCGAAATAGCCCAGGCCCCAGGCCAGCAGGGAGCAGATGGTGAGCAGGCCGTAAGGGCTGGAGCCGCCGGTGGCGGGGTCGTAGATGCTGGTCAGGGACAGGTAGCCCGTCATGGACCGGGCGGTTGTCCAGCACCGCGTCCAAACCGCCGGCCTGGGTCACGCCAAAGCCCAGCACCACCACAAGAGCCACCGTCATGATGATGGACTGGATCAGGTCGGTAAAGGACGCCGCCAAAAAGCCGCCCAGAACGGTGTAGATGACGATAACGGCGGCGGAGATCAGCATGGCTGTGAGATAATCCATGCCGAAGAGGGTGGAAAACAGCTTGCCGCAGGCGGAGAAGCCAGAGGCGGTGTAGGGGATAAAGAAAATAATGATGACCAGGGCGGAGATGGCGGACAACAGGCAGCGGTCATCTCCCCAGCGCTTGGAGAAAAACTGGGGTACGGTGATGGCGTCCAGCCGGTGAGAATAGCGGCGGATGCGCCGGGCCACGATGAGCCAGTTCAGATATGTACCCACCGCCAGGCCGATGGCGGTCCAGCTGGCCTCCGCCAGGCCGGTGAGGTAGGCAACTCCGGGCAGGCCCATCAGCAGCCAGGAGGACATGTCGCTGGTCTCGGCGCTCATGGCGGTGACAAAGGGGCCCAGCTTTCGGCCTCCTAAATAGAAATCGTCAACAGACTCGTTTTTCTTGGCGCAGATCCAGCCAATCCACAGCATGAACAGCAGGTAGACCACAATGGCCAGCAGGATCAGCGCTTGGGCGGTAGTCATGGAAACACACTCCTTTTTCTTCAGCTCTCCTGCCCCGGCGGCTGGCCGCCGGAACAATAGGGTCATTATAGCACAGCTGTGTCCGGATGAAAATACATTAGTATGCATAAAAAATCAGTCGCAGCCGAAGCAATTTTGAGTTCTGCTGTGGCTGCTTTGGGAAAAAACCTGTTTTATCTCTGCTGGTCGTGGGTATCAGGGGGATAGTATACGTTATAATATTCAAATAAGCAGATCCGATGGGCCGAGGCCGCCGGAAAGGCTACAAGATGTTTTTCAAGGTGAGCTGTTCGGCCTCGCTGAGCAGTTCCAGCTGACAGACCAGCCGGGCGTTGGCGGCGGCATACTCGCCATATTCCTGGCTGCCCAGCAGGGCCAGCACCTCCTGAAAGCCGGCGTAGATGGCGTCAGTGTCGGCGTGGCGGAGGAGGACGTGGAGGCGCACGTCCTGGGCCCGCCAGCTTTCCAGGGCGGAGCGGGTGAGCTCCGCCGCCTGGGCCCAGTCCTCCTCCCGGGCCAGCGCCTGGGCCTGCTCCAGCCGTCCGGTGAGGCCGTCGGTAAAGGTCTGGAGGGAGCGGGTGTGGAGCAGGGTGAGGCCCAGAATGGTCCCTAGAATGGCCAGGGCGATCCACAGCCGTTTCACCTGCACTCCTCCTTTTCAATGAGACAGACCTGGTTTTCCTCGTCCACCGTCAGCAGGAACACGTCCTGGGGCTTTTTGACGTGGTGCTGTTTGAGCTGCTTGTCCAGCCAGTTCTGATCCAGCCCCCGGTGGTGGAGGGCCTGGTCCATGACCCGGCCGTCGTTGATGACCACCACCGGCAGCCCGGGCTCCTGGGGGGTGAGCCCCAGCTCCTGGGCAGCGGGCGGCTTCTGGGCGGCATAGGGCAGGACGGAGAGCTGACCGCTGGTCTCCAGAATGGCGTATTTCACGGTGGACAGGTCGGCAATCCCCTGCATCCGCAGCTCTTCCATCAGCTCGTCCAGGGTGAAGCGGTTTTTTTTCATCTCCCGCTGGACCGGTTTGCCCTCCCGGACGATGATGCTGGGCCTGCCGCACAGAATGGCCCGGAATTTGACGCTCTTCATGGTGAGCACCGAAAGGGCCATGGTGAGGCAGAGCAGGGTGAGAATGGGGATCAGGCCGGTGAGCAGGGGGATGCCGAAATCCTGCATGGGCACCGCAGCCAGATCGGCGATGAGCAGGGCAAGCACCAGCTCAGAGGGCTCCAGCTCCCCGATCTGCCGCTTTCCCATGAGGCGGATGCCGGCAATGATAAATAGGTAGAGGATGATAGTGCGAAAAAAAGCGATGACCATGGACAGACCTCCCGAGACTGGTCGTACAGTCAGTATGGCTTCGGGGGCGGCGTTTATACGGCGAGGGAAATGCAAAAAAATTATCTCTCCAAAAATTGATTTTTTTGGCGGAAGGGCGCATTATACGGCCCTGCCCGCCGGGCTCCCCGTCATTTTGTCCAAATCCCCGAATTTGGGCCGGGAGAAAAAAAGGGAGTTGCCGGAAGGACGGATTTAGAGTACAATCTTTTAAATAGCATGGGAAGAAAGGCGTGATACTGGAGATGAAAGCAACCTTGATCCTGGCCAGCGGCGCGATGTTCCAGGGCGTCAGCATCGGCTCTTCCGCCGACCGGGTGTGCGAGATGGTGTTCAATACTTCCATGACCGGCTATCAGGAGATTTTGACCGACCCCTCCTATGCCGGGCAGGGCATCGTCATGAGCTATCCCCTGATCGGCAACTATGGCGTCAACCATGAGGATAACGAGTCTGCCCGTCCCTGGGCGGAGGCGTTTGTTGTGCGGCATCTGGCCCGCCGCGGGAGCAACTTCCGCTGCGAGGGTGAGCTGGACGCCTATCTGAAACAATATGATATTACCGGGATCGAGGGCGTGGACACCCGGGCGCTCACCAGAATACTCCGCAGTCAGGGGACCATGAACGGCATGATTACCTGTGCGGAGCATTTTCATGTGGAGGAATGCCTGGAGAAGATCCGTGCCTACCGGGTGGAGGGCACCGTGGAGAAGGTGACCCGCAAGGAGCCCCAGCTCTATCCCGCTCTCACTGCCCAGCAGTTCCGGGTGGCCATGATGGACTACGGCGTGAAGGAGAACATGATCCGCTGCCTCCAGAAGCGGGGCTGCCAGGTCACGGTCTATCCCGCCCACACCCCGGCAGACACCATCCTGTCCGGCGGCTTTGACGGGGTCATGTTGTCCAACGGCCCCGGCGACCCGGCGGACAATGTGGAGATTATTGGGGAAGTCAGGAAGCTGTACGACTCCAAGCTGCCCCTGTTCGCCGTCTGCCTTGGCCATCAGCTGCTGGCCCTGGCCACCGGGGCCCAGACCCGGAAGATGCGCTTCGGCCACCGGGGCGGCAACCACCCGGTGAAGGACTTGACGGCAGGCCGGGCCTTCATCACCAGCCAGAACCACGGCTATGTGGTCACCGCTGAGAGCGTGGACCCGGCGGTGGCGGAGATCTCCCACGTCAACGTCAACGAGGGCAGCGTGGAGGGCTTGCATTACAAACGGCCCAACTGCTTTACCGTCCAGTTCCACCCGGAGGCCTCTCCCGGCCCCATGGACACCGAATATCTCTTTGACCGCTTTGTGGACAGCATGAAGGGAGGCCAGCGGTAATGCCCAAGAATCCCAATATCAAGAAAGTGCTGGTGCTGGGCTCCGGCCCCATCGTCATCGGCCAGGCCGCCGAGTTCGACTACGCCGGTACCCAGGCCTGCCGGGCCCTGAAGGAAGAGGGCGTAGAGGTGGTGTTGGTCAACTCCAACCCCGCCACCATCATGACCGACAAGGACATTGCCGACCATGTGTATATCGAGCCTTTGAACATCGCCAGCGTGGAGCAGGTGATCCAGAAGGAGCGGCCCGACTCTATCCTGCCCACCTTGGGTGGCCAGACCGGCCTGAACCTGGCCATGAACCTCCACGAGCAGGGTATTCTGGCCCAATACGGCGTACGCCTGCTGGGCACCAGCCCCGAGTCCATCCGCAAGGCGGAGGACCGCCAGGGCTTCAAGGACGCCATGGAGGCCATTGGCCAGCCCTGCGTCACCTCCGACGTGGTGGAGAGCGTGGAGGACGCGGTGGCCTTTGCCGGGAGCATCGGCTACCCGGTCATCGTCCGCCCAGCCTATACCCTGGGCGGTACCGGCGGCGGCATCGCCTATGACGAGATGTCCCTGCGGGAGATTGCCGACCGTGGCATCCACCTGTCCCGGGTGGGCCAGGTGCTCATCGAGCGGTGCATCTCCGGCTGGAAGGAGATCGAGTTCGAGGTCATGCGGGACTCCGCCGGCAACGTGATCCAGATCTGCTCCATGGAAAACGTGGACCCGGTGGGCGTCCACACCGGCGACTCCATTGTGGTGGCCCCCACCCAGACCCTGGCCAACAAGGAGTTCCAGATGCTGCGCAAGGCCTCCCTGGACATCATCTCCGCCCTGGAGATCGAGGGCGGGTGCAACGTGCAGCTGGCCCTCAACCCGGACTCCTTCGAGTATGCCGTCATTGAGGTCAACCCCCGTGTATCCCGGTCCTCCGCCCTGGCCTCCAAGGCTACCGGCTACCCCATTGCCAAGGTGGCGGCCAAGATCGCCCTGGGCTATACCCTGGATGAGATCCCCAATGCGGTGACCGGCAAGACCACCGCCTGCTTTGAGCCCACCCTGGACTACTGCGTGCTGAAGATCCCCCGCCTGCCCTTTGACAAGTTCACCACCGCCAGCCGCACCCTGGGCACCCAGATGAAGGCCACCGGCGAGGTCATGGCCATCGGCAACTCCTTTGAAGGGGCTCTGATGAAGGCCATCCGCTCCCTGGAACTGCCGGTGAAGTCTCTTCGCCTGCCCGGCCTGGACGAGCTGTACACCGAGGAGATCGAGGACCGGCTGGTCAACATCGACGACCAGCGGCTTTTTGTGGTGGCCGAGGCTCTCCGCCGGGGCTTCTCCCCGGAGAAGATCAACAAGATCACCAAGTACGACCTGTGGTTCCTGGACCGGTTCCAGGCCATCGTAGATATGGAAAACGAGCTGGATCACGGCCACCTGGACGCGGATACCCTGCGGCAGGCCAAGGAGATGGGTTTCTCCGATGCCTGGATCGCCGCCCTGTCCGGCAAGGAACGGGGGGAAATCAAGGCCCTTCGGGAGAGCTACGGTATCACTCCCGCTTTCAAGATGGTGGACACCTGCGCCGCCGAGTTTGAGGCCCAGACCCCCTATTATTACTCCACCTATGACCAGGAGAACGAGGCTCTGGACGAGCTCCGCCTGCCTGAAATCGGGGAGCTGGCTCCCCACATTCCGGAAGCCCCCTGGCTGGCTGCCGCCGCCCCTGCGCCCCACCGCACGATGGGCGACGGGGAGAAGAAAAAGGTGCTGGTGCTGGGCTCCGGCCCCATCCGCATTGGCCAGGGTATCGAGTTTGACTACTGCTCGGTCCACTCCGTCTGGGCCTTCAAGCGCCTGGGCTACGAGACCATCATCATCAACAATAACCCGGAGACCGTATCCACCGACTTTGACGTGGCGGACAAGCTGTACTTCGAGCCTCTGACTCCCGAGGACGTGGAGGCTGTGGTGGAGCTGGAGAAGCCCTGGGGCGCCGTGGTGCAGTTCGGCGGCCAGACCGCCATCAAGCTGGCCAAGGCCCTCACCGATATGGGCGTGCCCATCCTGGGCACCTCCGCCGACGGCGTGGACGCCGCCGAGGACCGGGAGCGGTTTGACGAGATCCTCAACCAGTGCCAGATTCCACGGGCTGCCGGCAAGACGGTGTTCACCACCGAGCAGGCCCTGGCCGCTGCCCACGAGGTGGGCTATCCCGTGCTGGTGCGCCCCTCCTATGTGCTGGGGGGCCAGGGCATGGAGATCGCCTACAACGACCGCAACATCATCGAGTTTATGCGTATCATCAACCAGGTGGAGCAGGAACACCCCATTCTGGTGGACAAGTACCTCATGGGCCGGGAAGTGGAAGTGGACGGCGTGTTCGACGGGGAGGATCTGCTTATCCCCGGTATTATGGAACACATCGAGCGGGCAGGCGTCCACTCCGGCGACAGTATTTCTGTCTATCCGCCCATTCACATCGAAGAGAAGCACAAAGAAACCATTTACCGCTACACCTACGACCTGTCCAAGGCCCTGGGAGTGGTGGGTCTGGTGAACATCCAGTTTGTCATCTACGACGACACGGTGTACGTCATTGAGGTTAACCCCCGCTCCTCCCGCACTATCCCCTATATCTCCAAGGTCACCGGGGTGCCCATCATCGATCTGGCCACCAAGGTGATGCTGGGCCAGAAGCTGCGCGACTTAGGTTACGGCACCGGCATCTACAAAGAGGCCAACTACTATGCCGTGAAAATGCCGGTGTTCTCCTTTGAGAAGCTCACCGATGTGGATACCGGCCTGGGTCCCGAGATGAAATCCACCGGCGAGTGCCTGGGTCTGGCCGAGTCCTTCCCCCAGGCTCTGCTGAAGGCCTTCAAGGGGGCCAATATGAAGGCTCCCAAGAAGGGCGGTCGCATCATTGTTACCGTGAAGGACGAGGACAAGGGGGAGCTGCTGGGTATTGCCCAGGGATTTGACGACATGGGCATTGAGATCCTGGCCACCAGCGGTACCTGCGACGCCCTCAACGCCGCCGGCATCCCCGCCCGGAAGGTGGCCCGGGTGTCCGAGGCCCACCCCAATATCCTGGATATGATTGCCTCTGGCACCGTGGACCTGGTCATCAACACCCCCACCCGGGGCCGCCGCCACGACACCGACGGCTTCAAGATCCGCCGGTCCACCGTGGAGCACTCCGTGGCCTGCATCACCGCCATCGACACCGCCCGGGCCATGCTCACCGTCCGGACCCAGGGCCGATCCTCCGATCTGCGGCCCATCGATATCACCAAAATTTAAGGAACTTTTTTCCGTTGCCTTCGTCTATGATGATGAACGATCTCATAGAAAGGGAGGCTGTGAAATGAAACGACAATATTGGGTGATTCTGGGTCTGGTGATACTGTTTGGAGGTATGCTGCTCTTCTTCCTGGTGTTGGGACAGGACGCCTGTGAACTCACAGCCAAGCCGGTGCTCTACCTCTACCCGGAGGAGGAGACCCGGGTCAACGTGACCCTGGACTATGACGGCAAATTGACCACCACCTATCCCGCTTATGAGGACGGCTGGACGGTGGACGCCGCTCCCAACGGAACCCTCACGGACCCCGTCACCGGGCGGCAGTATTACTGCCTGTTCTGGGAGGGGGTCACCCACAGGACCTATGACTTTTCCACCGGTTTCTGCGTGGCGGGGAAGGACACCGCCGCCTTTCTGGAGAAGGCTCTGGCCCAGTTGGGGCTGACCGACAAGGAGGCCGACGAGTTTATCATCTACTGGCTGCCCAGGCTGGAGGGGAACCCCTGGAATCTGATCTCCTTCCAGACCACGGCCTACACCGACGGGGCGGAGCTGGCCATCCATCCGGTTCCCGATACCCTTATCCGGGTGTTCATGGCCTGGCAGGGCCTGGACCAGCCGGTGGACATCGCTCCCCAATCCCTCACCGCCCCTGCGCGCACCGGCTTCACCGCCGTGGAGTGGGGGGGAACTGAGGTGAGACCATGAAAAAGCTCCTGTGGCTCATTCCCCTGACCCTGCTGTTGGCAGGGTGCGGTCGTGACGCTACCTCAGTTCCGGCCAAACCTGTGATCTACCTTTATCCGGAGGAGGAGACCCGGGTATCTGTCACGTTGGATTTTGACGGAGACCTGACCGCCACCTATCCCGCCTATGGGGAGGGCTGGATGGTGGACGCATCCCCCGACGGCACCCTCACCGACCCCATCACCGGGCGGCAGTATTACTGCCTGTTCTGGGAGGGGGTCACCGACAGGACCTATGATTTCTCAAACGGTTTCTGCGTGGCGGGGAAGGACACCGCCGCCTTTCTGGAGAAGGCCCTGGCCCAGCTGGGGCTGACCGACAAGGAGGCCGACGAGTTCATCATCTATTGGCTGCCCAGACTGGAGGGGAACCCCTACAATCTGATCTCCTTCCAGACCACGGCTTACACCGACGGAGCGGAGCTGGCCATCAATCCGGCTCCCGATACCCTCATCCGGGTGTTTATGGCCTGGCGGGGCCTGGACCAGCCGGTGGACATCTCTCCCCAGACCCTTACCGCCCCCACCCGTACCGGCTTCACCGCCGTGGAGTGGGGAGGCACGGAGGTACAGCCCTGAAATAAGCCGCCGGGCCTTCTGACCCGGCGGCTTTTCTGTTGGAAACCTTGCGTTTTGGGGGAAAATATGATATCCTAAACCGTAAAATTTTTGTGTTTGATCCAAGGAACCATAGATTTCACAGAAAGAAGGAACAGGAATGTCCCATCAGACCGTGATCGTTCTGGACTTCGGCGGCCAGTACAATCAGCTTATTGCCCGGCGGGTCCGGGAGTGCGGGGTGTACTGCGAAGTCAAGCCCTATACCACTCCTCTGGCTCAGTTGAAGGCCATGGAGCCCATCGGCCTAATCTTCACCGGCGGCCCCAACAGCGTGTATGACGAGAAGGCCCCCCATGTGGACCCCGCTATTTTTGAGCTGGGAGTGCCGGTGCTGGGAATCTGCTACGGCTGCCAGCTGATGGCCCACACCCTGGGTGGGCAGGTCACTGCCGCCCAGGAGGATACTGCCCGGGAGTACGGCAAGACCGAAACCTATTACGACACCACCTGTAAGCTTTTCAAGGGCCTGCCGGAGCAGGGAATCTCCTGGATGAGCCACGGCGACTATATGGCCAAGGTGCCCGAGGGCTTTGCCCTCACCGCTCACACCGATGCCTGCCCCAATGTGGCCATTGCCGACGAGGCCCGGGGCTTCTACGGCGTGCAGTACCACCCTGAGGTGAATCATACCCAGCACGGGGTGGATATGATCCGCAACTTCCTTTACGAGGTGTGCGGCGCCGCAGGCGACTGGACCATGGGGGACTATAAGAATACCGCTATCGCCGCTATCCGGGAGAAGGTGGGGGACGGCAAGGTTCTGCTGGCCCTGTCCGGCGGCGTGGACTCCTCTGTGGCCGCTGCTCTGCTGGCCGAGGCGGTGGGCAAGCAGCTTACCTGCGTGTTTGTGGACCACGGCCTCATGCGGCTCAACGAGGGGGATGAGGTGGAGGCCGCCTTTGCCCGTTGGGACATCAATTTTGTCCGGGTGGATGCCGAGGCCCGCTTCCTGCTGAAGCTGGCCGGAGAGTCCGAGCCGGAGCATAAGCGGAAAATCATTGGCGAGGAGTTTATCCGGGTCTTTGAGGAAGAGGCCAAGAAGATTGGTCGGGTGGACTATCTGGTGCAGGGTACCATCTACCCCGATGTCATAGAGTCAGGGGCTGGCGATGCCGCCGTTATCAAGAGCCACCACAACGTGGGCGGCTTGCCGGACTATGTGGACTTCAAGGAGATCATTGAGCCCTTACGGCTGCTGTTTAAAGATGAGGTGCGACAGCTGGGCCGGGAGCTGGGCCTGCCGGAGTACCTGGTGTCCCGTCAGCCTTTCCCCGGGCCTGGCCTGGCCATCCGCATCATTGGCGATATCACCAAGGAGAAGGCGGATACCCTCCGGGAGGCCGACGCCATCTACCGGGAAGAGATCGCCGCCGCCGGGGAGGACAAGAATATCAACCAGTACTTTGCGGTGTTGACCAATACCCGCTCTGTGGGAGTCATGGGGGATGGCCGGACCTATGACTATACCCTGGCCCTCCGGGCGGTGACCACCAGCGACTTTATGACCGCCGACTGGGCTCGTATCCCCTACGATGTGCTGGATCGCATTTCCACTCGCATCGTCAACGAGGTCAAGGGCATCAACCGTATCGTTTACGATATAACCAGTAAACCGCCTGCCACGATCGAGTGGGAATAACAATGGGCTTTCTGAATTCGCTGAATTAGTTTAGAAATCAGAAGAAAACAAGAGAAAAACCACGAAACACGGAATAAAATGTTCTGTGTTTCGTGGTTCTTTTTTGTTGTCGTACTATAATCGTACTATTTGCAAAAAATAGCCTTGAATTTTTAGCCCTGTTGGGCTTTGCTGGAAGCGGAATGGGCTTCTTCAATCAAGGCCGCAACTTCTGAATGTTTGTTGGGGTAAAGATGGCTGTATGTCTGAAGGGTGGTTTCTATGTTTTCATGGCCCAGCCGGTCAGCAATCAGCAAGGGGGAGAAGCCTTTTTCGATGAGAAAGGAAGCGTGGGAATGTCGCAGATCGTGAACCCGAATTCGCTTTACCCCGGAACCCTTACACCCTCTGATCATTTCATGGAGAAGATAGCTTTTAGTTTGTCCGAAAAGCCGCCCTGATGGATCAGTAACATAAATACAGGTGGAATACCGCTGTACCATTTCGGATAGGAACGGGGGCAAAGTAATGATCCGTTTGCTTTTGGGTGTTTTGGGTGGTAGGATCAAATCTTCCTTCTTGTGTCGGGCATAGTTTTTGGAAATGCTCACCGTATGGGATTCAAAATCAAAATCGTCCGCAGTTAAAGCCAACAGTTCACCGGAGCGCATACCCGTCCAAAACAGCAGATTGAAAATCACAACAGAAGGGGGCTTGTCGGCCACCGCTTGGACGAAACGGTTAAATTCTTCTACCGTCCAAATCTCCATTTCATCAGCGTGCTTTTTTCCCATGCTACCAGCAAGGCGGCAAGGGTTACTTTCCAACCGGTAATACTTCACAGCAAAATTGAAAATGGCGCTGGCCTGATTATTTACCGTTTTTAGATAGGTTGGGGAATACCCCTTGGGATCAGCTAAAAGTTCATTTTGCCACTTTCTGATTGTGGCCGGGGTAATGGTGTTGAGCGGCATATCCCGGAAGAAGGGAAGAAGTTTGGTGTCAATCAGAAATTGCTTGTTGGAATAAGTGGTGGGTTTCAGACGGTGCTTGCAATCTTCCATGTAAAGTTCCACCAGAGAACCAAAGGACATATCACAGGAAGCATGGGCCTTGGATAAGAATTCCCGTTCAAAATCTTGGGCTTCTTTCTTCGTCCTGAAGCCTTCCTTCTTCTTTTGCTTTCGGTTCCCTGTCCAATCGGTATAGTAGAACTTGCAGAACCATGAACCGGCTTTTTCATTTTTGTATACTGGCATATAATCACCTGTCCTTTCGTGAAAATGGTTGCGTT
>CASEOA010000014.1 GCA_949289455.1 uncultured Eubacteriales bacterium | reverse complement strand
GTTGAGCACTTCCTTCACCACCACGGCGCCCAGATCGGTGGCGGGGGTGTCCTTCAGGCTGCCCCCGAAGGAGCCGACGGCAGTACGGCAGCAGTTGACTACGTAGACTTCTTTCATGTACTTGACCTCCAAAATAAAGTTTCTTTTCCCCTAATAAAACCCTTCGATTCATTATACCTCCCTGTTTTTTAAAAATCAACCAGCAACCTGGAGGAATTAAACGGCAGATTCCATCTTTGTGCAATTCTTTACCACGGCAGCGGAGTAAGGTAGCCGCTTTGCCGCACATTGTCCGGTTTCTCCCGGGGATTGGGCAGGAAGCGGTCAAACCGGCAAGAAATTTCGGGGGGAATTGTGCAAGCCAGAGAAGAATGAAAATTTCAAGGGGTTTTTTCAAAATGTCGATGCATTTTCCCCCGGCCTTTGCTATAATAACCTTGTCACAAAAAAAGAATGGATGTGTCACCGGCGGCAGAACCGCCTGGCGGGAGGCCGGGGGGATCTGTTTTCCGGTGTTATTGGCGTTACGCCAGTTTGCCCGGCCGTCCGGGCCAATCTGATTGGGTATGAGGTGATTCTACTATGAGCGCCACTGGAGCAGTCGTGTTCCTCCCCCGGGAGGGGGGCGGACCGTGCCGGATGCTGGAGGAGCTGCTGTTTGACCCGGCGGCCCGCTGGCTGTCGGAGGCCCTGGCCGCCGCCGGCGTGAAGCGGTTTTTCGTGGTGTGCCACAGCGACGACCGGACCCGGGCGGAGGAGTGCTTCCCCGCCGGCACCGAGTTTGTCACCGGCAGCACCGGCGACGCCCTGGATCAGCTGATGGCCTTCCTGGCCGGGCTGGAGGGCAAGGCGGTGGTGATTACCCGGCCGGTGCTCCTGTCCTGGCAGAGCGCACGGCAGCTGGTGGACGAGTCCGGCTCCGGCCCCCTGGACAACAAGGACACCGGGGTGTGCCGGGTGGACGCCGCCCTGCTGGCCCAGGCCCTGGCCGACGGGGCGGGGCTGGAGGACGCCCTGCGGGAGCACGCCGACAAGCTGGGGGGCAGGAGCATCTGGTACCAGAGCGCCTGCGTCCTGCGGCCTGGCCCGGAAGGCCGGGTGGAGGGGGAGCTCACCGCCCGCAACTACGGGGCCTACCGCCTGCTGGAGCAGGGGGTGCGCATCCTGGACCCCAACACCTGCTACGCCGGACCCAGGGTCCAGGCGGAGGAAGGCACGGTGATCCTCCCCAACACCATCCTCCGGGGGGAGACCTCCGTGGGGCCCGGCTGTCAGCTGGGGCCCAACGTCCTGCTCCAGGACTGCACCCTGGCCGGCGGAGTGGCGGTGCACAACAGCCAGCTGCTGGGCAGCGCCGTGGGAGACGGCTGCCGGCTGGGGCCCAACGCCCTGGTTCAGGACTGCACCCTGGCCCGTGAGGTGACGGTGAACGCCTCCCAGCTGGCAGGCAGCACCGTGGACGCCGGGGCGTCCATCGGCCCCTTCGCCTGCGTCCGGCCCGGCTGCCATGTGGGCGAGGACGTGAAGGTGGGGGACTTTGTGGAGCTGAAAAACGCCACCATCGGCGGGGAGACCCGCATTTCCCACCTGGCCTACGTGGGAGACGCCGACGTGGGCAGTCAGGTCAACGTGGGCTGTGGCGCCGTCACCGTCAACTACGACGGGGAGGGCGAGTACCGCACCACCATCGGGGACAGCGCCTTCATCGGCTGCAACACCAATCTGGTGGCCCCGGTACGGGTGGGGGAGGGGGCCTACACCGCCGCCGGCTCCACCATCACCGACGACGTGCCCGCCGAGTCCCTGGCCATTGCCCGGCCCCGCCAGGTGGTAAAGAAGCAGTGGGCCGCCCGCCGGGCCAGAAGAAGATAAGTCCTTTGCCGGACGCAGGGACTTTTTATATAGAGAGATCTGAATACCGACACATGATCCACCAAAAATATTTGAGAGGATGTTTGAAACGATGATCGCACACGGTAAGGACATTAAGATCTTTTCCGGTACCGCCAACCGGCCTTTGGCCGAGGCCATCTGCAAGGAGCTGGGCATTGAGCTGGGCAACGCCGAGGTAGGCGCCTTCTCCGACGGTGAGAACTTCGTCTCCATCTATGAGACCGTCCGCGGCTCCGACGTGTTCGTGGTGCAGCCCACCAGCTATCCCGTCAATGACAACCTGATGGAACTGCTCATCATGATCGACGCCCTGAAGCGGGCCTCCGCCGGCCGGATTACCGCCGTGATGCCCTACTTCGGCTACGCCCGCCAGGACCGCAAGACCAAGCCCCGGGACCCCATCTCCGCCAAGCTGGTGGCCAACCTGATCACCCGGGCCGGCGCCGACCGCCTGCTGACCATGGACCTCCACGCCAACCAGATCCAGGGGTTCTTCGACATCCCCGTGGACAACCTGCTGGGCAACCCCATTTTCACCAACTACCTCCATGACCGCTTCGCCGGCAAGGAGGACGAGATGATCGTGGTCTCCCCCGACGTGGGCTCCGTGGCCCGGGCCCGGGCTTTTGCCCAGAAGCTGGGCATGGGCCTGGCTATCGTGGACAAGCGCCGCCAGAAGGCCAACTCCTCCGAGGTCATGAACATCATCGGCGACGTGCGGGGCAAGAAGGTCCTCCTCTTCGACGACATGGTGGACACCGCCGGCTCCCTGTGCGGCGCGGCCCAGGCCCTGGTGGAGCTGGGCGGCGCGGTGGACGTCATCGCCTGCGCCAGCCACGGCGTGCTCTCCGGCCCCGCCGTGGAGCGCATCGAGAAGAGCGTCATCAAGGAGCTCTACTTCCTGGACACCATCCAGCCCAAGCAGGGCATCACCTGCGACAAGATCAAGTATCTGTCGGTGGCCCATATGTTTGCCGAGGCCATCAGCCGCATTTACGAGGAAGTGTCCGTTTCCAAGCTGTTCGTGTAATACCATTTCTGACGCCATCGGACGCGGCGGGGGCTTGCCCCCGCCGTTGTCTGTCCAAGGAGCAACTATGTTTTTTGACAAAAACCGATCCTCCGGGCTGGAGTGGCTGGTGGTAGGCCTGGGCAATCCCGGAGAAAAATACGAAAATACCCGGCATAATGTGGGCTTTCTCACCATAGACCAGATCGCAGAGGGGGAAAAGATTCCCGTCCAGCGGCTGAAGCACCGGGCCCTCACCAACACCGCCCGGCTGGGCGGCGCCAAGGTGCTGCTCATGAAGCCGGTGACCTATATGAACCTGTCCGGCGAGGCGGTGGGGGAGGCCGCCCGGTTTTACAAAATCCCCCCCGACCATGTGCTGGTGATCTCCGACGACGTGTCCCTTCCCCTGGGCAAGCTCCGCATCCGCAAGGGGGGCTCCGCCGGAGGCCACAACGGCCTGAAAAGCATCATCCAGCACCTGGGCACCGACCAGTTCCCCCGGGTGAAGATCGGCGTGGGGGAGAAGCCCCACCCGGATTACGACATGGCCGACTGGGTGCTGAGCCGGTTTGTGGGCCAGGATCTGAAAACCATCACCGCCGCCGTGGAGCGGGCCGCCCAGGCGGCGGCCTGCGTCATCCAGGAGGGGCCGGACAAGGCCATGAATAAGTTTAACGGGTGACAATAGCAGGACAGGCACCTCTCTGTAGGGGCGGGTCCCAGACCCGCCCGGCGGAACGTTTTCCACCCTGTCCCGGCGGGCGGGGACAGAGCCCCGCCCCTACGGGCAAAACGCACCCGTTTCGTAGGGGCGACCTGTGGTCGCCCGGCAGGCGGATTTCCCGGGGAATTGCACGTCCGCGACTTCCAAATTTTGTTATATCTTGAGGTGAACCATGAGACAGCTTCTCTCCGCCCTCCAAGACATTCCTGAATACCGCGCCCTGGCGGCGGCCATTGACAACGGGGCCTGTCCCGCGGCCTTTTCCGGCCTGTCGGCGGTCCACCGTGCCCACTTTGCCGCCGGACTCCACCGGGACCTGAGCCGGCCGGTGGTGGTGGTGTGCGCCGACGAGGGGGAGGCCCAGCGGATGGAAAAGGATCTGGCCGCCCTGTCGGGGGAGCCGGTGCGCACCCTGTCCGCCCGGGAGTTCACCTTCCACAACGCCGCCGTGGTCTCCCGGCAGTACGAGCACCGGCGGCTGAGTGTGCTCCGGGCTCTGGCGGCGGGGGAGTGCCCCCTGCTGGTGTGCACCGCCGAGGCCCTGCTCCAGCGCACCATCCCCAAGACCCTGCTGACCCAGGCCGCCCTGGTGGTGCGGATGGGGGAGGCCCACGACCTGAACGGCCTCACCGATACCCTGGCCGCCGCCGGGTACGCCCGGTGTGAACAGGTGGAAGGGGTGGGTCAGTTTGCCCTCCGGGGAGGCATTTTGGACTTTTTCTCCCCCGCCCACCCCAAGCCGGTGCGGGTGGAGTTCTTCGGGGACGAGATCGACGCCATGGGCTACTTCGACCCGGACACCCAGCGGCGGATTGAGAACATCTCGGAGGCGGAGATCCTGCCCGCCGCCGAGGTGCTCCCCCAGTTCGCCCCCGGGGGCTGGCCCGGCCTGCTGGAGGGGCTTGACCGCCTCATTTCCCGGGCAAAGAAGCGGAAGGGGGACCTGGTCCACACCCTGGAGGAGGACCGGGAGCGGCTGGCCGCCGGAACCTCTTTTCCCGCCCTGGACCGGTATCTGGACCTCATCTACCCCACCATGGCCACGGCGGCGGACTACCTGCCGGAGGAGGCGGTGGTGGTACTCAGCGACAGCGGCCGGGTGGCCGAGCGGGGCAAGAACTACCTGTGGCAGCTGGGAGAGGACGCCAAGGCCCTGATGGAGCGGGGGGAGCTGGCCGGAGAGCTGGCCCGGTTTGCCCGCACCCCCGAGGAGCTGTGGGAGGTGCTGGAGGGCTGGCCGGTGTGCTATCTGGATGCCTTCGCCGCCTCCTCCTACCCCCGGCGGCCCCGGACCCTGCTCAACCTGCTGGCCAAGCAGCTGCCCTCCTACGGCGCCAGCCTGGAGACCGCCGTGTCCGATCTGGCCCACTATGTGTCCGAGGGCTTCCGCACCGTGGTGCTGGTGAGCAGCCAGCAGCGGGCCCTCAACCTCCAGGCCCTGCTGCGGGAGCAGAAGATGACCACCGCCGTGGACTTCGACCTCCACGACCTGCCGGACTACGGCAAGGCGGTCATCGCCGTGGGGGGTGTCACCGCCGGTATGGAGTACCCGGTGGGCCGGCTGGCCGTCCTCACCGAGGGCCAGTCCGCCCTGGGCAAGCGCCGCAAGAGCAAGCCGGTGACCAACCGGCAGAAGCTGGGCTCCTACGCCGACCTGTCCCCCGGGGATCTGGTGGTCCACGAGCACCACGGAGTGGGACGCTTTGTGGAGATGACCAAAAAAGTGGTGGACGGGGTGGAAAAGGACTATATCAAGATCGCCTACGCCGGCACCGACATCCTGTACGTCCCCGCCACCTCCCTGGACCTGGTGAGCAAGTACATCGGCTCGGGGGAGGACGGCAACGAGACCCGGAAGCTGAACAAGCTGGGGGGCACCGACTGGGAACGGGCCAAGTCCAAGGCCAAAAAGGCGGTGAAGGATCTGGCCAAAGGGCTCATCCAGCTCTACGCCCAGCGGCAGCGGCAGCCGGGCTACGCCTTTTCCCCCGATTCCCAGTGGATGCACGAGTTTGAGGAGCAGTTCGAGTACGCCGAGACCGACGACCAGCTGCGGTGCATCGCTGAGATCAAGCGGGACATGGAGCAGCCCCGGCCCATGGACCGGCTGCTGTGCGGCGACGTGGGCTACGGCAAGACCGAGGTGGCCTTCCGGGCCATTATGAAGTGCGTGCTGGACGGCAAGCAGGCCGCCATCCTGGTGCCCACCACCGTGCTGGCCCGGCAGCACTTCCTCTCCGCCAAGCAGCGGTTCGCCAAATATCCGGTGGAGATCGACGTGGTGAGCCGGTTCCGCACCGCCGCCCAGATGAAGGAGACCCTCCGGCGGCTGGAGCAGGGGGGGATCGACCTGCTCATCGGCACCCACCGGCTCTTCCAGAAGGACGTCCACTTCAAGGACCTGGGCCTGCTGGTCATCGACGAGGAGCAGCGGTTCGGGGTGCAGCACAAGGAGCGGCTCAAGGAGCTGTCCAAACAGGTGGACGTGCTCACCCTGTCCGCCACCCCCATCCCCCGCACCTTAAATATGGCCCTCTCCGGCATCCGGGACATGAGTACCCTGGAGGAGCCCCCCATGGACCGCCAGCCGGTGCAGACCTATGTGCTGGAGCACGACTGGGGGGTGCTGATGGACGCCATCCGCCGGGAGCTGGAGCGGGGAGGCCAGGCTTACTACCTCCACAACCGGGTGGACACCATCACCCGCACCGCCGCCCGCATCAAGGAGATGCTGGGAGAGGACGTGGAGGTGGCGGTGGCCCACGGCCAGATGAGCCAGGAGGAGCTCAATGACGTGATGACCCGCATGAGCGAGGGGGAGGTGGACGTGCTGGTGTGCACCACCATTATCGAGACCGGCATCGACATCGCCAACGTGAACACCCTCATCATCGAGGACGCCGACAAGATGGGCCTGGCCCAGCTCCACCAGATCCGGGGCCGGGTGGGGCGCTCCACCCGCCGGGCCTTCGCCTATCTCACCTACCGCCAGGGCAAGGTGCTCACCGAGGTGGCCTCCAAGCGGCTGGGGGCCATCCGGGAGTTTGCCGAGTTCGGCTCCGGCTTCAAGATCGCCATGCGGGACCTGGAGATCCGGGGGGCGGGCAACGTGCTGGGCCCCGAGCAGAGCGGGTTTTTGCTCAGCGTGGGGTACGACATGTACCTGAAGCTGCTGGAGGAGGCGGTGCTGGAGGAGCGGGGGGAGCCCATCCCCAAGCGCACCGACTGCGCCGCCGACCTGTCCGTGTCCGCCGCCATCCCCGACAGGTATGTGCCCTCCCCCGAGCAGCGGATGGATCTGTACCGCCGCATTGCCGCCATCCGGTCGGAGGAGGACGCCGACGAGCTGATGGATGAACTCATCGACCGGTATGGAGATCCCCCCCGGAATGTGAACAACCTGGTGTCGGTGGCCCTCCTGCGGGCGGAGGCCGCCAAAAGCGGGGTGACACAGATCAAGCAGCAGGGCACCAACCTGAACTTCTACCTGGACGGCTTCGACCTGCGGCAGGTGTCCGCCCTGTGCGGCCAGGACAAGTACCGGGGGCGGCTGCTCTTCTCCGCCGGGGAAAAGCCCTACCTGGCCCTCCGGCTGAAAAAGGGGGAGGACCCCCTGAAATGGGGCCGGAAGGTGATGGAGGACTTTGGCCGGGCCGGTGAGGGCTGAGGAAGGACGGCACGGCGGGCGACCACAGGTCGCCCCTGCAAAACGGATGCGATTTTGTGTGTAGGGGATGCAAACGGTTTGCAGCCTGCACTTTGGACAAAAATATCCAAGGGGCCCGGCGTATTACGCCGGGCCCCTTGGGCATGAAAGGATGGGAAAGAAATTAGGCAAAATCAATGATGTTCAGATAGATGTCGATATTGCCGTAGACCAGCTGGGTATTGCCCTCGTCGTTGGTGCAGAGCCAGAAGTTCTGATCCAGAGGGAAGTCGGGGTCATTGGTACCCACGGAGGCGTAGACGGGCACGGAGATCTTTACCCAGCCGTCGGTGGCCTTGGTAAAGGTGCCCTCCAGCAGGTTGTCTGCCCGGCGGTAGCCGTCCTCCATGGTCTGCTCGTCATAGGTCAGGGACAGGCCGTACTCCGCCAGGGCGTCCAGGCCGGCCTGGGTGCCAATGGGAGAGGAGCCCAGATCGGCAAGGTACACGTCGGTATTGTCGGCGGTCAGGTCGTCGGCGGTGTAGAAGATACCGTCATAGAAGGAGTTGATGCCAGCCCACTCCACCTTGTCGCCCACAGTGCCCCACAGAATCACCGGGGCCACGGCAAGCTCGTCAGGCTCCACAAACTGGAAGCGCAGAGTGCGGGTGATGGGGTCGCCCCCCTTGGGGGTGACGGTAAAGACCACGTCGGTGACGCCGGCAGCCAGGCAGTTGCCCTCCAGATGGTCGTCCACCAGCTTGATGCCGTCGGGCAGGGTGCCCTCCACCAGCTTCACGGTGAAGTTATCCTGCTGCTCCTCGGGCAGCCACCAGCGGAACTCATAGCCCACGCCGTTGTACCAGTACTGCTGGGTACCGTCCTCGTTGGTATAGAGCTCGGGGGCCACCGACATCACATACTCCACCTCATTGGGGTTGTAGGGCGGGGTCACCTGCTCCGGCTCGTTGACGATGGCGGTCTGGGTGGCCGCGTCGTAGTCCACATCCATACCGAAGGCCTCACTGATGGCCCGGATGGGCACATAGGTGGTGCCGTTGTAGGCGAACACGTCCACTTCCTTGCCGTTTACGTCCTTGGGCACAAAGGCCTCGCCGTTGATGGACAGGTTCATGCCGGGCAGCACCTGGATGCTGACCAGCTGGCTGGCGGCCAGGGCCACCGTGCCGGTGCCCACCACCAGAGCCAGGGCCGCAGCGGCAATACGGGTTTTCTTCTTCATGGTGCCACTTCCTTTCGGTGTTTCGCTCCCCCTGAGGCCGGGGCGCAGATACTAAACTAATTATATCACATCCGGAGGATTTATGGTATGCAGAAAAGCACACTTTCTCCCGCCCGGCCCAAGTCCCGGCTTTTGTTCACAATTTCCCCTTTTTTATTGACGGCAGGTATGCTATACTATGAAACTGAATCAATGTGAAAAGCCGCGCCCGGCGCGGCCGTCAGAAAGGTGAATCAAACGCATGGGACTGTTGAAAAAGCTGTTCGGCACCAGCTCCGCCAAGGAGCTGAAGGCCATCAAACCCATCGTGGACAAAATTGAGGCCCTGGACGGGACCTATTCCCAGCTCACCGACGAGGAGCTGAAGGCCAAGACCCCCGAATTCAAGCAGCGCCTGGCCAACGGCGAGACCCTGGACGACATCCTGCCCGAGGCCTTTGCCGCCTGCCGGGAGGCCGCCTGGCGGGTGCTGGGGATGAAGCCCTACCGGGTGCAGCTCATCGGCGGTATCATCCTCCACCAGGGCCGCATTGCCGAGATGAAGACCGGCGAGGGCAAGACCCTGGTGGCCACCCTGCCCGCCTACCTCAACGCCCTGGCGGGGGAGGGCGTGCATATCGTCACCGTCAACGACTATCTGGCCAAGCGCGACTCCGAATGGATGGGCAAGGTGTACCGGTTCATGGGCCTTACCGTGGGCCTGGTGATCCACGACGTCCAGCCCAAGGACCGCAAGGCCTCCTACGCCGCCGACATCACCTACGGCACCAACACCGAGTTCGGCTTCGACTACCTGCGGGACAACATGTGCATCTACGCCACCGAGATGGTCCAGCGGGGCCACGCCTTCGCCATCGTGGACGAGGTGGACTCCATCCTCATCGACGAGGCCCGCACCGTCACCCTCACCGCCCGGGGCATCAAGAAGGCCGAGCAGCAGTTCCAGCTGGAGAACCTGGCCGACCCGGAGAACACCACCCTGTCCCACCACATCAACCAGGCCATCAAGGCCCACGGGGTGATGAAGCGGGACATCGACTATGTGGTGAAGGACGGACAGGTCATCATCGTGGACGAGTTCACCGGCCGCCTCATGTTCGGCCGCCGGTATAACGAGGGCCTCCACCAGGCCATCGAGGCCAAGGAGCACGTGGAGGTGGCCAACGAGTCCAAGACCCTGGCCACCATCACCTTCCAGAACTACTTCCGCCTGTACGACAAGCTCTCCGGCATGACGGGCACCGCCATGACCGAGGAGGAGGAGTTCGGCACCATCTATGAGCTGGACATCGTGGAGATCCCCACCAACAAGCCGGTGCAGCGCGTGGACCACCACGACGTGGTGTACAAGACCGAGGCCGGCAAGCTCCGGGCGGTGGTCAACCAGATCGCCGAGTGCCACGAGAAGGGCCAGCCCGTGCTGGTGGGCACCGTGTCCATCGAGAAGTCGGAGCAGCTCTCCGACATGCTGAAAAAGCGGGGCATCAAGCACAACGTGCTGAACGCCAAGAACCACGAGAAGGAAGCGGAGATCGTGGCCCAGGCCGGCAAATTCGGCGCGGTCACCGTGGCCACCAACATGGCCGGCCGTGGTACCGATATCATGCTGGGCGGCAATGCGGAGTACCTGGCCAAGGCGGAGCTGCGGAAAAACGGCATGAGCGATGAGCTG